>JAPKZT010000184.1 GCA_026393655.1 Actinomycetota bacterium
AATGAAATTAATTTGCCGAACTTTCACTGGGTCCAAGTTCGTCTTTAATGCAACGAGATCAATGATTCGCTCAATTGAAAAAGTCGCCTCAGGTCGACCAGCCCCGCGATATGCGGCAACTGGAGTTTTATTTGTTACAACTGTTCGCAATCCGGTTGAAACGTGTGGAATTTTGTAACAACCTGCAGCCATCCAGCCAGTCAATGTTGCGAGGCCAAGACCAGTCGGGTCGCCGTATGCGCCGAGGTTTTGACTAATCACTATTCGCAGTGCATTGATTTTGCCGTTTTTCTCGAACCCGACTTCAATTTCGTGAACCTGGTCGCGACCATGAGTCATCTGAACCATTGCTTCAGATCGAGTTTGCATAAATTTCACAGGTCGGCGTAGCCATTTAGATAGAAGTGGTGCAACAAAAAACTCTGGATACCAAACTATTTTTGCGCCGAACCCACCGCCAACATCTGGGGCAATCACACGGCACAAATTCTGTGGTGTATCAAGCCACGATGCGAGTTTGTTTCGTAAGTGATGTGGGGCTTGAGTTGTGGCCCAGATCGTCAACCCGTCAATAGTCCAGTCGGCGAGACAACCAACTGTTTCAATTGGAACTACAGCACATCGCTGATTTACGATGCGTAGGCTCGCGCGATCGTGCGACTTCGTAAAGTGTTTTTCAAGGTCATCGAGCATCGGAACTTTCGTCAGCACATTTGACTTGCGAGTTTCAAACAACATTGGGGCACTTGGTGAAGTGGCTTGCTCAACCGTTGTAACAGCCTCAAGAGTTTCGTATTCGACTAACACTGTCGGCACAGCATCGGCGGCCTGGTAGCGATTTTCTGCGACGACAATTGCGACTGGCTCGCCAGCCCATCGCACGCGATCATGCGCAAGCACAGGTCGCTCAAAATCTGTCATGCCTCCTGGCAAATTTGGGAACGAAACAAAATCAGCGGCGGTCCAAACGCCGAGAACTCCTGGCATTTTGAGAGTTTCGCTGACGTCAATCGAAATAATATTTGCGTGTGCTTGATCAGACATTACGAACTGAGCAAACGCCGTGTTGGGTGGAGAGAAGTCGTCAACGAATTTGCCTCGTCCAGTAAGCAGACTTGGGTCTTCTTTTCTGAGAACTTTCGCGCCAACCAGACTCATGAGTTGTCTCCTTCGATAAGTAAGTGTTTAAAGATCATGGTTTGTGATGGTGGGCTTCTGAATCAGATGGATCATGCCACCACTCGTTTTTGTCGCTCTCGCTATCAGTAGCGTTGCTGAGTTTGCGAGGACCCCAGCCCAATAATCTGCCGAGCAAATATTCTGGACCACTTTCTTCACGGCGCCACCAACGACGCTGTCCGCCGTGTACCCGTTTTTGAAATGTTGACAGACCAACCGAGATGATCAGTGCGCATCCGAAAAATAAACTTTCAACCCAAACTGAACCCACGCCAGCAAGTTGCAATCCTTTAACACCACTCTGCAGTGCGATCACGCTGAGCACGGTGCCGAAAACATTAAAGCGTCGCTTGAATTGTGTTGCGCCCAAGAATGCAGCGGAAAACGACGGTAATAAATACGGCGCGCCTGATTGTGCCTGAATCGAACCAAACTGCGACGAAAGCAATACGCCAGCAACTGCACTAAACAATGCTGAAGTGATCATTGCTCCAGAAATGAATCTGTCGGTGTGAATGCCTGCTAGTCGTGCCGCATCTCTGCCTCCGCCTGTGGCAAAAAAGTACCGACCAACAGGAGTGTGCTCAAACATAAACCAGAGACCAGCCGCAAGAACAATTGCAATTACAACAGTGCGCGTCAGACCAAACGCGAATTCATCAGTGATTGCCTTAAACGACTCTGGAAGTCCAAGAATTGATCGGTTGCCTGAACGCCAGACGCTGTATGCAGTGAGCACCGAACTCACACCGAGAGTGGCAATGAACGAATCTATTTTTACTCGCACGATTAGAAATGCGTTCAGCACTCCAACCAAAAGACCGAGCGTAAGCGCTGCAACAATTGCAGGCACCACATTCCACTTATGGTCAACTAAAAGCCACGAAACAGTAACGGCTGATGCCGAGACGGTAGCCGCAATTGAGAGATCAAAAACTCCAGCCGATAACGGAACAAGTAGTCCGAGTGCAACGACAATCAGAATCGACTGTTGATTAATTACTGAGCGGTGTGTCAGCCAAGTTAACCAAGTACTTGGCACCCAAATTGAAAAAAGTAACCATGCAACTGCGTAAAGATAAATAACGCCAATATTTCGTGGATGAAGTTTTTTCAACTTAAACGGAGAACGACGAGTATCAAAACGGCTGTCAATTTTGTCAAGCCGATCAGTTCGTTCATATTTGACACGCCATCTTCGGGTGACTTTATTTTTTTTAAGGACAAGCCGAGCCTTTACCTCGCCAGTCTTTTCGTTTATCTTCATGAATTCTCCCGAGAACTTGATGCAGGCGACTTGTCTCGAATTACTTGTGTTGAAATTCGGCGAGGCACGATTCGCGACCCAACTCTATTTGATGTGGCACCAAGAGTTTCAGTCACGATGCGTGACGCGGTGATTTCATCTCCAAATAGTTCGCACGCAACAACTCCGCTGCGCATGATTAAGACTCTGTGGCACAAACGAACTAATTCGTCCGTATCCGAAGAAGCGACAATAACTGTGCCGCCGAGTTGAGCAAACTGTTCAACTCGTTCATACACGGCAGATTTCGAACCAATATCAACGCCCTGGGTCGGTTCGTCAAGAATCAAAACTTGCGGATCAGTTCGCAGCCAACGAGCGAGTACAGCTTTTTGTTGGTTACCGCCAGAGAATTTTTCCATTTTTCGACGAAGTATTGGCGGGTCAATCTTCATTTCAGTCACCCAACTATTGACGTCAGATTTCAAGCGTTTGTAGTTGAGTGTCAACCCCCTGCGAAGCGGAGAGAGTCGCGGCAGCGGAATATGATCCTCAAGACGTTCAGACAAAATAAGACCAATTCGTTTTCGATCGGCTGGCACAAGGGCCATGCGGGCCTTAATTGATTGATGAGGGTGCGCGAAAACTTTTTTCTTGTTTACAAGAACTTTGCCCATGAATCGTGGTGACACACCAAACAAGCAATTAGCAACTTCTTCACGGCCCGAACCAATCAGCCCAGCGATGCCAACAATTTCGCGCTGATGAGATTTTAAACTAAGCCCTCGCAGTGTGAAACCAAACAGGTTCTCTGCTTCAAGAACAACATCTCCGTGATCATCTTTATTTGCAGTTCGTTCAAGCGAAAGTTCGCGCCCAACCATTAACTGCACTAGATCCATCGCGTTAAGATCCTTCACATCTTGGCTGGCCGCGACGACTTTGCCGTCGCGCAAAACAGTTACCTTGCTAGCAAGGCTCAAAACTTCATCCAAGATGTGACTGACAAAAACTACGCCTACCCCAAGACTTGCAACTCTGCGTACTTCGCGAAACAGTGCGTCAACTTCGCCACGGTTAAGAGCCGCAGTCGGTTCGTCAAGAATCAAAATTCCGGGTTTATCAAAGTTCCAATCTTGTAGCGCACGAACGATCGCGATGGCTGCGCGTTCTCCCGAGGTCAGTGTCGCGAGCGGGCTTCGAACGTCTGGTGCGAGACCAAAACGAAGAAGAAGTTCTTGACAGCGCTTTGCTTCGGCGCGCCATTTAATTCGTCCTGCAAAACCGGTTTCGTATCCGCGACCAAGACCGAGGTTCTCGATTGCCGAAAGCGTATTTACTAAACCAAGATCTTGGTGAACAATTCTGATCTGGGTGCGATCTTGTGGCGAGAGTTGCCAGAGATCAATTTGTTGATTATTGAAAAAAACTTTCGCGCCGTGGTCGGCTTTGATGTAGCCGGCGATCAGTTTTATAAGCGTCGACTTTCCCGAACCGTTTTGGCCGATCAGGGCGTGAATTTCACCAGGCCGAATCTGG
>JAPKZT010000039.1 GCA_026393655.1 Actinomycetota bacterium
AGTGTTGTCCACGCCTCCATAAACGGGTCGGTCGGCGAATCGAAGCCGTAGAAATGATCGGCGATCCAAAGTGAATCGAAATGTTGTAAGGCTGTCGGCAGGATGTACTTTTCTTGGTACATCACTATCGGTTCAAAGTCGCTCCACTTATTGCCAATGACAGGCGAGAGCCATCCGAATTTTGGGTTCATGTTCTAGCCACTAGGAGATATTATCGCAGACTGCGGATGACTAGTCCGGTTTGAAGTTTCGGTGTAAAAAAGGTTGACTTCGGGGGCATGAGTAAACCTTCATGAGCGGTGCGCTGAATTTCTGCAACACTGACCGGGCGAATTAGCACGGCAGCGGAGAATTTTCCGGTTGTAAGTTGCTGGCGAACTTCGCTCAAGCCGTGCTGGTAACTGACTTCATGTTCAAAGTTTTTCATTGCATGTTCTAACAGTGCGCTATCAAGTTGGCGAACGCCAGAAAACTCTTGTGGTTTTGGCGTAAGCACAGACCCAGAACCATCTATAGCGATAAGCGTCAAATGATTATTTAGCGCCATCTCAGAAATAATTGTGTCACTTACCTTGGCGATTGGTGATATCTCAAATGACTTCGCAAGTGTGGCTTTTAGATCGTCGTAACTAGTACCCGAATAAAGACGATGGATTGCAGCAACACTGAGTTGCTCATCGACAAGTTCGTTGATGTAACACATCACCAAATTTGCTTCGGCGAGATTTGTTGCTTCGGCACTGAAGGTTCGGCTGATTGCATAGCGGTGATGACCATCGGCGATCACAACAGGGCTTTGACTAATTAATTTGCTGATCACGGCACACCGTGCCTTATTGCTGATGCGCTCAACAATGTGTTCAACATTGTTCTCATCAGTAAACGCGCCTAACGATTCGCCCGGCTCAACAAGTGCAGTAGTCAAGCCAGTAGTGAGTGATAAACCCCAAATCGGTGAAAGGTTTGCGTGGGTTGCACGAGTTAATTCGAGTCGATCAGTTTTTGCCTTCGGGGTGGTTTGCTCGTGCGGTAAGACTTCTTGTGAGTCGGGCGGCTCAATTTTCAGCGCGCCGATTATGCCGACTGTCTGGCGAGTCTTGCCTTCAGAGTCGGTGAACTTCATCCGATACAAAGTAAAACTTGGAGTTTCATCTAACACCAAAACACCAGAGTCTTGCCAACTTTTGAAACGTTTTGCCGCCTCAAGATAAGGCTCATCGCCGACCGGCAAATCTATATTGACGATGTTGTGCTCGCTGCGAGATGCAAACGCAGCACGGTCTGCATCACTTTGCACGTCGTATGGCGCAGAACAAACATCAGCAAGTGAAATTTCGGGTGAATATCGAAGCGCTTGGAAGGGGAGAAATTGAGGCACACTAAGAGGGTGGCACGGACGATCATATTTTGGCAACCTGTCGGAGTAAAGATTTGAAGCCAGCAATTCTTTGCGATCTAGATGGAGTCGTTTGGCTTTCTCACGACCCAATACCCGGGTCTGTTGAAGCAATTGCCGCATTGCGAGCTGCTGGTCATCGTGTTTTGTTTGTGACAAATAATTCGTATTCGCTGATCGCATCGCAAGAACAAACTTTGGCGAAAATTGGTGTGCCAAGTGTCGGTGATGTACTCAGTTCTTCTGGTGCTGCGGCCACGCTTCTTCACGCGGGTCAGCGTGTGCTTGTCGCTGGTGGCCCGGGTGTTGTTGAAGCTGTCGAACAAGCTGGCGCAATAGTTGTTGGTCGAACTGATGATGATTTAGACGAGGCCAGTGCTCAAAGTAACGACGTGAATGTTGATGCTGTGGTCGTTGGCTTTCATAAGACTTTTGATTTCGAGTCAATGCGTCGCGCCTCGGCAGCAGTGCGCGCTGGCGCAACTTTGATCGGCACAAACCAAGATGCAACGTTTCCGACTTCGAACGGCGTGATACCTGGTGGTGGCTCAATTTTGGCGGCGATTGCAACGGCGAGCGGTGTTGCGCCGATTGTTGCGGGTAAACCATATGTGCCGATGGGTGAACTAGTGAAGAGAACTCTCAACGTCGATGATCTCTCAGAATGTTGGATGGTCGGTGACCGGTTTTCGACCGATGGAATGTTCGCCAAAAATATTAGTGCAAAGTTTTGTTTGGTGACTTCTGGAGTGAAAACTCAAGAACAGGCAAAAGCGTTGCAGCGCCAACATAAATTTGCTTTCGTCGCGAATGACCTAAGGCATTTTGCTCAACACCTAGGTGTCACAGTTTGAAGCGTGAGCGACTTGAATTAGCACTTGTTTCGCGTGGGTTAGTTTCTGACTTAGATGCCGCCAAACAAGCGATTGATGATCGACTCGTGCAAGTCAATGGATCAATTGCGATTTCGTATTCACATTTGGTGGCGCCAAACGATCAAATTCGCGTTGTAGAACAATCTCGATTCGTGAGTCGAGGTGGTTTCAAACTTGAAGCAGCGCTCGCTTATTTCAAAATTGATCTTGCCGGATTGCGAGTATTAGATGTTGGCGCATCAACCGGGGGCTTCACTGATTGTGCGTTGCAACACGGCGCGCGACAAGTAGTTGCATTAGATGTTGGCAAAAATCTATTGCATGAAAAACTTTGTAGTGATGAGCGCGTTGTCGAAGTCAGCGAGACGAATGCTCGAGAAATTGTCAATCTCATAAGCGCTGGCACTAGCACTAGCACTAGAGCTGGCGCTGGCGCTGGGAGTGCAATGTTTGCCGAGAAATTTGATGTAGTAGTCGGAGACTTATCGTTTATTTCGGTGCACGAAGTTTTGCCATCAATGCTGGCTGCGTTAAAAACTGACGGTTTACTGATATTGCTTGTTAAGCCACAGTTTGAGGCGACTCGACTTGAGGCCGACAAAGCATCTGGGGTAATTGAAGACCCTGAGATTCATCAGCGCGTGTGTCGCGAAATTGGCGAAGCGTCATCCCAAAAAGGGTGTTCTTTGCTAGGCGTTATTGAATCACCGATTCGTGGGCAACAAGGCAATATTGAGTTTCTACTTGCCGCTAAATACACCAACCCCGTCGCCAGAACTTAATAGATTGTTAGATATGGGCGCATCTAGTTCTGGCAGCAAGACCGCTGTCAACATTATTTTGGTTGCCCACCACACTCGGCCCGAGGCTGCTCATCTAATTCGTAGTGCTCACACTTGGTTGCAAGAGCATGGTCACAATTTGTGGATGCCGCCCGAAGATGCCAAAGTGCATGGCTTGGCTGATATCTCATCAGATCGTTCAGCGCAAGATGCTGACCTATTAATTAGTCTCGGCGGTGATGGCACCATTTTGAGATCGGTTGAGATGCTCAACGGGGCGCCTGTACCAATCTTGGGAGTCAACATGGGGACTCTTGGCTATCTCACAGAGATTGAGCCACAAGATTTTATGCCACGTTTACAACAGTGGCTCGAGCAATCGGCTGTTCAGAGCGATTCGGCTGTGCGCAGCGAGCAGAGCGATTCGGCTTTGATAATCATTGATGAACGAATGATGTTGTCAATCAAATTGACGCGGGCAGTTGATGGCAAAGTTTCAATCTGGCGAGCGCTAAACGAATCAGTAATTGAGCGTCAACAGTCAGGCCACACTGTGTGGCTAGATGTAACGATTAATCACGAGTTATTCGCGCGATATTCTGCCGACGGCGTAATCGTTGCAACACCCACAGGGTCTACTGCATATTCAATGTCTGCACGCGGCCCTGTTGTCTCACCTCGCCATCGCGCGATGTTGCTTACGCCGGTTTCGCCGCACATGTTGTTTGATCGCAGTCTTGTGCTCGGGGCAACCGAAATGTTGAGCATGCAAGTTGTTGGTTCACGACCAGCTGAATTAGTAATAGATGGTCGACATGTTGCAACACTTGATCATGACGATTGTGTGTCGTACGAGGGTGATAGTTGCACTGCGCAATTCGTGAGGTTTAAACAGCCACAATTTCACCAAATAGTGCGTGCCAAGTTTGGATTAGGAGACGAATAGTGCTGAGTGAGCTACACATCGAAAATCTCGGCGTGATCGAGAAGCTTGAAGTTGTTCTAAATAATGGGCTGACTGCTTTGACGGGCGAGACTGGTGCAGGCAAGACGATGCTCGTAGAAGCGATCAGTTTGCTTGTTGGCGGCCGAGCCGATGCGACGATTGTGCGACCCGGTACACAAGAAGCGCGAATTGAAGGTCGGTTTATTGAAGGTGACACTGAGATTGTTTTAACACGCGTTATTCCGCTTGACGGTCGTTCTCGGGCTTATGTCAACGGTCGGTTGGCGACTGTATCCAACTTGGCTGAGCAAGGTGCGGCGCTCGTCGACTTGCACGGTCAGCACGCCCACCAAAGTTTGCTTGGCATGGCGGCACAAAGATCTGCGCTAGACCAGTTCGCATCTGTAGACCTCACTGATTTGCGCAATGCTCGCGCAAGGCTTACCGAGATCGACGCAAATTTGGCGGCGATGGGTGGCGATGAGCGTGCTCGCGCACGTGAGATTGATTTGTTGGCGTTTCAAGTCGAAGAAATTTCTAACGCCGGTTTGAACGATCCGAATGAAGATCAAATTCTTGAGCGCGATGAAGATTTGCTTGGCGATGCAGTCGCGCACCGTGAAGCGCTTTGGCAGGCGGTTGCGGCATTAACCGAAGATGATGGTGCGCAAGACGGCATCGGCCACGCGGTGGCAAGTCTTGGTCATCGAGATGCGCTCGTTGATCTTGCTAATCGATTACGCACGTTGCAACAAGAACTTGACGATGTCGTTGCCGACCTGCGTGTAAAAGCCGAGTCAACTGAAGAGAACCCGCAACGTCTTGAAGAGATTCGCAAGCGAAGACAACTGCTTGTTGATTTGCGGCGCAAATACGGTGAGTCACTTGCTGATGTAATCACCTACGGTTCAGAAGTAGCCGAACGTCTTGCCGAGTTGCAAGGTTTTGAGGCTAGAGCGGCTGAGTTAGATCGTCAGCGCAAGCAAGCCCTCGAAGATTTAGCGAAAGCCGAAAAAATAGTTGGTGCAAAGCGTCGTGAGGCCGCACCGAAACTCGCGGCGGCCGTTGAATCGCATCTCAAGTCTTTGGCGATGGTCAATGCAACGCTGGCAATCAATGTTGGTGAAGACCCGGGCGATGAAGTTTTAGTTCTGCTCTCGGCAAACCCTGGTTCGCCGCTGCTGCCGTTGACAAAAGTGGCGTCTGGTGGCGAACTCGCCCGAACGATGCTTGCGTTGCGACTCGTTTTAACCCAGGCGCCAGGCACCCTTGTATTTGACGAGGTTGATGCAGGTATTGGTGGCACGGCTGCTGTTGCCGTTGCTGCCGCGTTGGCAGATTTGGGACATCGACATCAGGTTTTAGTTGTTACCCATTTGGCTCAGGTGGCTGCGGCTGCAACCACTCAAGTGAATGTCACCAAAACTGTGCGAGATAAGCAAACCTTTGCTGAAGCATCAATTTTGAGTGGCGAAAACCGAGTCGCAGAGATCGCAACAAACGAACATGCGCGTGACCTTTTGAGCGCCAACTACGGGAAGAAGCCTCGGGGTTGAGCCTTCCGATATACTTTAATTCCGTCGTACCAACTGTGAGTTTTTCTCACACTATTTAACACAGACGGGAGCCCGAAGTGCCAAAGCATGTTTTCGTAACGGGCGGTGTTGCTAGTGGACTCGGCAAAGGACTGACTGCTTCTTCGTTAGGTCGTCTCTTAAAAATGCGCGGATTGCGCGTGACGATGCAAAAACTTGATCCGTATATCAACGTTGACCCAGGAACGATGAATCCATTTGAACATGGTGAAGTTTTTGTTACCGATGACGGTGGAGAAACCGACTTAGATCTCGGTCACTACGAACGCTTCATTGACGAACCGCTAACTCGCGCATCAAATGCGACGACTGGTTCTATTTATCAATCTGTTCTTGCCGCCGAGCGACGAGGCGATTATCTCGGGCGAACAGTGCAGGTGATTCCGCATGTGACTGACGAGATTAAACGACGCATTCGAAGATTGGTTACTGATGAAGTTGATGTTGTGATCACCGAAGTTGGCGGCACAGTTGGTGACATTGAGATTCTTCCGTTTCTTGAAGCGATTCGTCAGTTCAGAAATGAAGTTGGTCGTGACAATGTTTGTTATGTGCACGTAACTTTGGTGCCGTTCATCGGGCCGAGCGGCGAGCAAAAAACGAAACCAACGCAACACAGCGTTACCGAACTTCGCAGTCGTGGAATTCAGCCAGATGTGATCGTTTGTCGAAGTGATGAGCCACTAAGTGATTCTTTGAAGCGAAAAATTTCGAGTCAGTGTGATGTTGACAATCGTGCCGTAATTAACGCCGTTGATGTCAAGAACATTTACGAGTTACCGCTGATCTTTCATGACGAGGGATTAGACACTGTTATCTGCGATGTGTTGCGTATTGATTCACCGATTGATTTGACGCCATGGCGCGATCTTGTAAATCGCATCGAAGCATCGGTATCACCAGTTCGAATCGGCTTGATTGGTAAATATG
>JAPKZT010000054.1 GCA_026393655.1 Actinomycetota bacterium
GCAGAAAATCGCCCATTGCGCGTTCGTCGTCGAACTAATTAACTAGTTAACTAACTAGACAACTAGCTATTAATAATCGGCAATTCAAACCAGACCGTTGCGCTGTACTTGATGCCTTGAGTAATCGGTGTACTGAGATGTGGATGCGTGACCAAACTTGGCCATGCCAACATATGACCGACCGGTATTTCGCGATTTGAAAATTTTTGACGCGGAAACTCAAGTTCAGCGCCTTCGTAATCATTGTTAAGTTTTATGCTTGCCGAAACTTGGGCGATGTCATGATGTAACCGCAATTCTTCTTGCTGACCAACTTCATATTTGATTACAAAAACATCTTGGATTCCGTGGTAATCAATGAGTGGCCAATGCTCTTGAAGTTGAGGCCAAAGTCGAGCACCAAAATCGTTCTGAACGTTTTCAAACAACCGTGGGCTAATCATTGCCAGTGAAATTTCATTGCCTGGCACCGGGTCTCCATCAGTCGCCGCGAAACTGTCAATGGCTTGAGTCGCGCGAATAATCGTTGCACAGAACTCTTCTGTCCAACATGACATCACCAATAATTCATCAGCAACTTTTTTCACTTTGTTTGAGTTGTCAACGACGTTGATGTAACCAAAGAGTTGTTCAAAGTCAGATGACATTCCGTTGATTCTCCCTAGTTAATAACTGCTTAATAACTGCCGTCAATACCTTCGTGTCTTTAACGGTATCTCAAACATTTCACTCGATCTTGTGCAAACTATCCCACTGATAGCCTTAATCTTTATGGCTCCAATAGAAATAATGCGGAATAGATTCACTGATTCTGAAGCAATACTTCGAGTAATCTCAAAAAAATGGTGGATTGTTCCACTCACCATGCTGCTGGGCCTGACTTTAATGTTTTTGCAAGAATCTGATCTACAAACTTCACCTCGATATTTTTCTCTGACTAAGACATACGAACCGCTCGATGAAGCTGGGCCGCTTTCGATTGTTGGGCTAGACCCTTCATTAATTAAGCCATTCCCTAGTGAAGAAAACCAGTTATCGATCTTGTTGAACAACGAATCGCAAAAAGAGATCCTTGCCAAAATTAAAGGCGAAGTTGAAGTCTCTGTGACTCGATCTGAGCCGAACTTCTCGCTCACTTCATCGCAGGGAGCCGAAGGTAAGAATCAATTCTCTTTTGTCTCTTATGGCAGTTCTTCATATTCTTTTGCTTGTGTAGAAAATGATCCGCTTAATTGTGACGCAGCCATTGATGCCTTTGTCGCGAAACTAGTTTCGATTCGCGCTGAGGCAACAAAGTCGGGTCTGCAAAACTCAATTACGTTAATCGACTCGTTACTCAAGTCGCCAAACAATATCTCGACGACGACGAATGAAAAACTCTCGCTTCAACGTTCAGCACTGAACAAGTCAATTGAACTAGTGACTGGAGCAGTAAAACTCATTGGTATCAGTCAGTATTCTGGAGGCGCAGAAGTAACTTCGGTCAATAAATCTACATATTTGTTCGGTTTACTTATCGGCCTCGTCCTTGGGTGCTTAATTTTGCTTCAACTGATTTTTAGTGATGGCAAGATTAGAGGGGCAAAGCAATTAGTGAACTTAGTCGGTTACAAACAGTTTCTCGGTGAATTGTCAGCAAAAAATCAATCTATTTCACTGCAGCACCTCGCAGCAGCAATTCAAGCGGCGCACACGATAAAGAAATCTACAATTTTGCGACTTGTTGCAATTGGTGATGACGCTAATAGTGAGCAAACAAAGAAATCTTTAGTCAAAATTTTGTCTTGCAAGATAATTTCAGCTGGTCAGGTTAAATCACTAGACGCAAAGTCTCTTGCTCCTGCAGCTGATTCACCAGTAATTTTGCTGGCGAAAAAACACCGCAGTGAGAGTTCTGAGTTGCAAAACGCTTGGACAGTTGTAGAGAAATCTGGTAATAACATTCTTGGTGTAATTCTTGTTGGTTAAGAAATTATGAACGTAAATCAGACGTCTCGAAACCGCTTGCGGCTAACCGCCGAAAGATTTGGGAACTCTAGAAGTTTTCACTCAATCACCAGTACAACTCAATTCGTATTAGATATTTTGGCCTGGGTGCTAGCAGTGACAATTGCGCTTGTAATGCGGTCTTATCTGCAGGCCGCACCTGAAATCAGTAAAATTGTCAAAGACACCCTGCTTCGCGTGTTACCAATGGTCTCAGTAGTCCAGGCCCTAACAGGATACATCGTCGGAATTTATCGACGCCGATGGCGCTATGGAAGCTTTGACGAAGTTAAGGGCTTGATTTTGTCAGCACTGATCACGACGATAGTTCTATGGGTGATCCGATTTTTTGATACATCCGTAGATGCGTTTCCACGCAGTGCAATTATTGCCGGTGGAATACTCGGTTTGTTTTTTACTACTGCTAGTCGTTACACATGGCGCTTAATACGAGAACAGCTTCGACGACCATCTGCTCAAAACTCAACCAAGCTGATTATCTACGGTGCTGGCGAAGGTGGAATTCAAATCGTCAACACAATGCTTCGTAATCCAAATTCACAGTATTTGCCAGTTGCGTTTTTAGATGACAATCCCAAAACTCATCGCTTGCGCATTTCTGGTGTTCCCGTACTTGGTGGTCGCAATGAAATCGCAAAAGTAACTCAGAGAACAGGCGCGTCGACGTTGTTAATTGCAATTCCATCTGCAGACTCAACAGTTGTCAACGAAATTGTCGGAATAGCCCGCGAATCAAAACTTAACGTGAAGATTTTGCCAGTGGTGCAAAGTCTTGATGAGCGCCAAGTAGACGCTGCAGATATTCGCGATTTGACTGACGAAGACTTACTTGGCAGGCGACGCGTGAAAATTAATCTTGACGAAATTTCGGATTATCTCGTCAACCGCCGCGTTCTCGTAACAGGTGCTGGAGGAAGCATCGGTAGTGAACTTTGTCGGCAACTCGTTCGATTTAACCCTTCCGAGATAATTATGCTCGATCGAGACGAAAGCGCCCTACACGAAGTGCAGCTTTCTATTTATGGTCGTGCATTGCTTGATACGCCTCAAACCGTTCTGGCTGATCTTCGAGATGAACGAGCAATCAATGAAGTATTTGACAGCCGTAAACCACAAGTCGTATTTCACGCCGCGGCATTGAAGCACCTTCCATTGTTAGAGCGATATCCACACGAGGCATATCAAACAAATGTTCTCGGAACGGCGACAGTTCTTAATGCGGCTCAACGAACCGGTGTTGAAGTGTTCGTGAATATCTCGACCGACAAAGCTGCCAATCCGATCAGCGTGCTTGGTTTTTCAAAAAAAATCGCCGAGCGCCTCACGGCAGATGTGGCTTCGCGCACTAAACAAGGAAAATACATTTCAGTACGTTTTGGAAATGTCTTAGGTTCTCGCGGAAGTGTGCTGATGTCTTTTCGAGATCAAATTGCAAAAGGTGGGCCGGTGACAGTCACGCATCGCGGTGTTACTCGTTACTTCATGACTATTTCTGAGGCTGTGCAACTTGTAGTGCAAGCGGGTGCAATCGGTCGCACTGGCGAAGTTTTGGTTCTCGATATGGGTAAGCCAGTAAACATTCATGATGTCGCCGAACAACTCGTTAAAAACAGTGGCAAGCCAATCAAAATTGAAGTTGTTGGGCTCCGTGTCGGAGAAAAAGTGCACGAAGAACTTTTCGCAGAAGGTGAAACTGACGAACGGCCGCGCCACCCACTAATTTCGCATGTTGCAGCCAAACCGATTAATCAAACCAGTCTGACGAAAAACCCAAACGATTCTCGTGAACTTATGATCAAACTTACGCAGGAGAAATAGTTTTAGTTGATACATCTGCGTTTTCGTCAGGCTGATATCCAATCATCGACGAAACTAGCAACACCAACATGAAGTGGTTGCCGATTATAAAACTCTCCTGAGTTGAGGCTGCAATCACGAACCAAGTTGCCGCAAAAGCCCACTGTCCAGAAATTTCTGAACAAACAGATCCAAGTTGTCGCGCACCGCTCCAGATAATTGCAACTACCAAAAGAGTCGCGCCAATAATTCCGCCACCGAGTAAAACATCCATCATTGCGCTGTGCGACCAATAATTATTCGTCAGAGCCCACCAAAATTCACGATCATGGAAAAATTGTTGGGTCCGCCAAGCCGACATCCAACCCCAACCAATTATCGGTTTATCTTTAAATCCACTCCAACTAAAACTCCATAAAACTTCGCGTCCATTAAAATCAATTTTTCTTCCCAGCCGATTGAGTAACACACTCTGAAATTGAAACCCAAACCATGTCAACATAACCGTGCCAAATAAAAAACTGGTATAAACCACTCGCAGCATCTGTCTCGGTGAAATGTTTTTGCGCCGTTGCCACCAGCGAATTACTGTCCAAAATAACCACACAAGACCAAAAACGATTATCGCCCCTAGCGAAGTTGACGAGCCACTGCGAACCAGCAAATAGCTATCAAACAAAGTAACAACTATTAAAGCCAACGCAAATGCAATCCACCATTTCGGGCGACGAACCAAAACGACCCACAACAAAGCTGCTGCTGCTAACAAACCTAACGCCGCGGGTGGCGCAAGAGAATTTCTGTTGAAGTAGATGCCGACCCACTTTCCATCTTCTGGCTGAACAGACCCAGACCAATTTTGATGCACTGCAAACCAAGAGAAAATCAAACCTGGCTGCATCGCTATACAAAATAAAGTTAACTGCTCAATCAACCTGAAACTTCTGGCAACATATAAACCGACTGCGCATGTCAAAACAAGTGTTACCGATTCAAAAACTGTATTACTGCTTGATGTGGCCCAGAGAGTAGAGAACAACATCCAACTGACAAACAAAAGTAGTAATCCGATCGGCCCCTTTAATAAGTTTTTAGAAATTCCGCGACGCACAAGTAAAAATACCGCTGGTGCCTGAATAAGGATGTAAGTAGCAAATTTCGTAATCTCAATCGCTCTTGGGTCAACTTGACTACTGCCTTCCCAGATCTTGTTAACTGGTCCTTGCGTTAAAGTTCCGAGCAGGGTTACGACATATACGTATTCAAGCCAATGCCACAGACGCGCGGAGTTTATTTGAAGCGATTGCATTACTAAAGAATCTATCTCAGACCGATTGTTGGTGACTTCTTGCGACATAGTTGTATTAAATAACTTGATTACAATGACTATGTGACCATTGCTGATCAAGACTACGAAAAACTATTGACCGAAGTAATCAATGAAGTCAATGCGGTACGCAACAAATACGACGCATTTAGTCAATACACCGAGTCCAAGATCGCCGATTACGTCAACCAACGTAAGCAACTCAACGACCGAATCGAACAACAAATGCGAGATCTTGCTGTAACGAATGCGCAGCGAGCTCAAATACAAGCTGAACTAGTCGCCAGCACATTGCGTGCCGATAAATTTCTTACCCAACGTGACAAAGCCCGCAGTCGGGTTAAATTTCTAGAAGCATCTCGTGCATATCGCCTAGAGCAAAAACTCCGGAGTTTGGTTCCACAGTTTTTACGATCAAAGTAAACCATGGTTAAGCAATACCCGGTAATAATCACAGTTCGTGATCGTCTCACTTGCTTGAAAGAATTGCTGAATTGGCTTGAGTCTGCTGGACAAACTGAGATTTGGCTTTGCGACAACGCCAGCACCTACCCGCCCCTGGTTGAATTCTTGAGAACAACAAAGCACCACGTGGTTTATAACAATTTTAATCTTGGGCACCGTGCACCATGGTTGAGTGGACTAGTCCCCGAACTTGGACAAGATCGTTTCTTTATCATTTCTGACCCAGATGTTGTGCCAGATCAAAACACTCCACCTGATGTGTTTGAATTTTTTGAAGCAACCTTTGCTGACACTCCTAAAATTGACAAGGTTGGATTCTCTCTGCGGATAGACGATTTGCCTGATCATTACATCCACAAACAAGATGTAATTACTTGGGAGTCGCAATTTTGGCGTAAAAAATTATCAAACGGCTTTTATTCTGCGCCGATTGATACAACTTTTGCGATGCATCGACCAGGTGGTGGGCATAAAAATGCAAATTCTTTGCGCAGTGCCCTGCCATATACGGCCAGGCATTTGCCGTGGTATTACGATTTAAGAAATCCAACTGCCGAAGACGAGTACTACAACAAACATGCTGACAGTTTGATCACCAACTGGAACACCGAAAAACTTCCCGCGTCAGTACTGGCAGTTCTTGTAAAACTTCGCGCCGAAAATGAAGCCAGAAAGCTAGGAAATTAACAATGAGTATCGCCATAGAAGTCAGGTCGCTGTCGAAAAACTTCAGGCTGTATCACGAACGCAACCGCTACATTAAAGCAGCACTTCTACGCGGTCGCCGAGCCAGGTACGAAGAATTTCTGGCTCTTAATGATGTCTCATTTGAAGTTGATCATGGAGCAACACTCGGGATAATCGGATCAAACGGTTCAGGCAAAACGACGATGCTCAAGTGTCTGACTGGTATTTACACCCCAGACAAGGGCAACATAAAAATTGATGGCAAACTTGCTGCGCTTCTTGAACTAGGCGCTGGGTTTCATCCAGAACTAACTGGATCAGAAAATATATATCTGAACGGCGCAATTTTGGGTATGTCAAAACGGGATGTGCTAGCCAAATTTGACAGCATCGTCGAATTTGCTGGATTAGAGAGATTTATTAATACACCCGTCAAGAATTTCTCATCAGGAATGGTCGTAAGGCTCGGTTTCTCGATTGCGGCGCATGTTGAGCCAAAGATTTTGCTAATCGATGAAATTTTGTCGGTTGGTGATCAAGACTTTCAGCGAAAGAGTAGCGAAAAAATCGAAGAGTTCCGGCGCGAAGGCAGAACGATTGTTGTAGTCAGTCACAGCCTCGGGCTTGTTCAACAATTATGTAAAGAAGTTATCTGGCTTGAAAAAGGGCAAATCAAACAAGTCGGAAGTGCCACAGATGTGATCTCGGCGTACACAGGCGGTAGTTACGCTCAGCACACTGAGAAAGACGATGAGTCTCGCGAGCGATGGGGCACCGGTGATGCACGCATTAATTCTCTTGAGTTGCTTGGGCCTGATGGTTCACAAACTCAGCGCGTTGAGTCAGATAGCGCTGTAAGAATTCGGTGTGAGATGACTGCCCATGCACGACTTGATTCTCCAATTTTACGAGTTCGGATCACAAAGTTAAACGGGGACGTAATTTGGGCAACTTCAACACAACGTGGCACAAATACAATTCGTGTTCTTGACGGTCCGGCAACTGCAACACTGGATATTCCGAAACTTGGGCTTCTCGAAGGCACATATTATTTATCAGCGTCGATCTCTGACCCAACTGGCACAACAGACTTTGATCATTGCGAAAATTGGGTTCGCTTCAATGTTCATAAAACAAACTTGTTTGACGAAGGAGTTGTCTCAGTTGCTTCAACTTGGTCTCTAGAGCGCCATCACCGCTAACTAAAACAATTTAAAGTTCTTCTGCCAACCTACGTTTAAGTTTATTAAATGTTGCTAGACCAATAATAAGAGAACTCGTTGCGGCAATTGCCAACACAATCACATCATTCCAGTTTGGTGATCTACCGTTATATGTAGTTGCTCGAAATGATCTAATGAATACTGCAGTCGGGTTCCAGTAAAGAACCGCATGAACAGCATCGGGCACTTTGCCGTCAAAAGTATGTGGGTCATAAATAACAGGGGTTGCAAAAAACCACAACTGGTTGATAATTGTCCACAAATATGGCAAGTCGCGAAAAAATACTGCGCTTACACTTAAAACTAATGCGACTCCCATCGCAAAAATAGCCAAAAGAATCATCAGCAGGATTGTCACTGGTAACCAAGGCAAAATAAAACTTCCGGCGAGTGTGAGCGCGATGCAAACAAGTGTCATTTCAATTGAAAATTGCACCGAACAAAACAGCACTTGAGAGATAACGAGGCTCTCGCGCGCAAATGCAACTTTTCGCACCAATGTTGTATTACTTAAAATCGATTGCAAACCGACACCGCACACAAGTGAAAAGAATCCCCAAGGGATTAACCCTGTTAGTAAATATAAGCCGTAAGTTGTGATTCCCGACGGGTCACCGACTGGTGCTTGGGCACCAAAAAGCACACCAAAAACGAATGTATATATTGCCATCTGCGCAAGTGGGTTGAGCATTGACCACGACCAACCTAAAACTGATCGCCGATATTTACTGCGAAGTTCACGCAATGTTAAGTTCCACAATAAGTTGCGCGAGTTCGCGATGTCTCTTAGTTGCTGCATTGAGTTACAACTTACCATTACTTTAAACAAGTAAGGTTAAAATCAAACATATGGACGACATCATAAAAGCCTCTGTAGAGCTTTCAGTTACAGAATTAAGTTCTGAACTTGAATCGGTGCGGAGCAAATTGCAAGCTGCGGAGCAAAAGATAATGCAACTTGAATTGGCGCTTTTGCAATCTCGAGATTTTTCTATTGGTACTGCAGCAGAATTGGGTGAGATGCGAGTCGGATATAACACGATTATTGAAAAACTAAAAGACGCCAACATCCATATCAAAAGTCATCTAGCGCATATCAAGCGACTTGAGGAAGCATTAGGCGAGTCAGGTCGCGCAATCGCATTTCATGCAGCGAGGTCTGCAGAATTAGATCGTGTTTATAATTCGGCTTCATGGAAAATCGGCAGATTTATTATGATTCCAGTTCGAATTTTACGCAAAATTTCTAGTTAAAAATTATGCCTCCGTTGCTGAGTATCGTCACGCCGGTCTACGACCCACCGAGATATGCGTTTGAAAAATGTATTGAAACTGTTTTTGCCCAAGAATTCAAAGATTGGGAGTGGTGCCTCGTTGATGATTGTTCAACAGCACCATGGGTTAAGACTCGATTAAACGAACTCCAGGCATCAGACCAACGCATAAAAGTATATTTCAGATCTGAAAACGGTGGCATCGTTGCGGCATCTAATGACGCGATCTCTCTGGCGTCTGGAGAATTCATTGTGTTACTTGATAACGACGATGAACTTCACCCCGACGCACTTGAAGAAGTCGCGGCATGTATCAATGCCAACCCAATTGTTGATTATATATATTCAGATGAAGACAAAATCACTGTAGATGGCGAGCACTTTGACGAATTTATCAAACCAGATTGGTCACCAGAACGGTTTCTAGCGCAAAATTATTGCTCACATTTATCAGTAATGCGAACATCACTAGTCAACCAAGTGGGAAGATTTCGATCTGGTTTTGATGGTGCACAAGACTACGACTTGTTTCTAAGAATCACCGAGCGAACAAAAAACATTGTGCACATACCAAAAGTTTTGTATCACTGGAGGGCCGTTCCTGGTTCAACAGCATCTGCCAATAATGCAAAATTGTACGCCTACACCGCTGCCGCCAAAGCGGTTGACGAGCACCTAAAGCGACGAAAAATCACTGCCGAGGTGAAATTTGACCCAGCACTTTCTCTAGTCACAGTGAAGCGTCAACTAACAGAGCACCCGAAGGTCAGCATAATAATTCCAACCTGTGGAACTAGAAAAGCTGTTTTCGGAGTGGACACATGCCTCGTAGTCAATGCTGTCGAAAGCATCGAACGTAAATCTTCGTATACGAACTTCGAAATAATCGTGGTCGTAGATAACGGCACACCACAACAAGTGATCACCGATCTCAAAGCCGTGTGCCCAAATCGCTTGAAAATTATTGACTACGACAAGCCATTTAATTTTTCTGATAAATGCAATGTTGGTGTAGTCAACAGCGATGCCCCCCTTGTCTTGATGCTCAACGACGACACCGAAATTATCAGCCCCGACTGGCTTGAGACGATGGTTGGTCATATATCTGATGAAGATGTGGCGATGGTTGGGCCACTGCTTCTTTTTGAAGATGGCCGAATACAAAGTGCGGGGCATTCAAACACCCACTCACTACATAATTTTTGCGCTGGTCTCTCAAGTAATATTTTCGGACATTTCAGAATGCTGAAATTGGCGCGCGAAGTTAGCGGCGTAACTGGAGCGTGTGCACTAATCAAGCGAGACGCCTATTTTGAAGTCGGTGGAATGAGTGAGATATTTCCATTGGCATTTAATGACTGCGATATTGCGTTCAAGTTCTTAGAGCGTGGCTACCGCATAATTTGGACGCCGAATGCTCGGCTGTTTCATTTTGAATCAGCCACACGTCCTGCAAATGTAAAACCATCGGAAGTTAAATTAATCACCGGTCGATGGGGACGCAAAATTAACAACGACGAGTACTGCAAGGTTCATTAACCAATTTTGTGAGCGAGGGGGGACTTGAACCCCCACGTCCTTACGAACACTGGCACCTGAAGCCAGCGCGTCTGCCATTTCGCCACTCGCCCGAATGGACTTCTGACGCTAACAGTTATGTCGCGTCTAGGGGCGTAGAATTGTTGCATGTTTGCGCGTGCCTACGCCACTTCGATCAGGCCAATTTCTCTAGGAAGGGAACTGATTGGCTTACTTGATCTCATGGCCACAAAGGGCACGGTTTCTAACGCATACGCAATCTTTTTGAATAATGATGATCTGGTTGCTTTTGCCGATGTGGAGCAACATCTTGTTCGCGAATTAATAGACGCCGCGACAAGACATTGCATGCAACTCGGTTATCCGCATGGCGATCCAATTTCGGTCGTTTTGCAAGCTGACGACACTATTAAAAGTGGCACTTTTATGGTTAAAGCCAGCACGCAACAAGTCTTTAAAAATCCACCCGCTGAGACTAAACCACCAATTGTTCAAGAATCAACGGTGCAATCCGAACCGACCCCGCCAATAGTCACTCCCAAGGCATTGGCCGTCAATGCTGCACTAGTTTTAGCAACCGGGCAGAGATTTGAATTAACTGGAGACTCAGTCAAAATTGGCAGACATGAAAGTTGTTCGGTCGTCTTTGCCGATAGCAATGTCAGTCGCGTGCACGCCCAACTTCAACACGACTTAACTGGCTGGTTGGTAGTTGATCTGGGCAGCACGAATGGGGTAAAAGTAAACGGAACAAAAATTTCAAAGGAAAAATTGCTCGTTGATGGAGACGAACTGACATTCGGCACATCTACCGCGCGATTTGTAACCTCGTAAAGTGACAATCTTCATTCGTTGGGGTGCATTAAGCGACACCGGAGTTCTGCGTTTGCAAAACGAGGACGCAATGCTGGCACGGAAAGGTCTGTTCGTAGTTGCCGACGGTATGGGTGGACATAATGCAGGCGAAGTGGCGAGCGCAATGGCAATTAAATTTCTTGGTGCCGCGCAGTCCAGTGGCATTGCCGATGCACAGCAACTCAATTCAATCATCAAAGAAGTCAACGAAAAAATATTTCAGGCGGCAAACGGACAAACAGATCAAAGAGGAATGGGTACCACGCTTACAGCCTTAGCGATTACTCCGACCAATAAATCGAAATCTGAAAATGAATCTAAGTCTGTAACCGTTGCAAATATCGGCGATTCTCGCACGTACTTATTGAGGGCTGGCGAATTTAGACAAGTAAGTGTTGACCACTCTTACGTACAAGAGTTAGTCAGTGAAGGTTTAATAACTCGCGACGAGGCGCGAACTCACGCCCGACGAAACATCGTCACGCGTGCACTGGGTATTGAGCCAACAGTCGGAGTAGACACGTGGACGCTTCCACTTATTGCAGGCGATAGATATCTTTTATGTAGTGATGGTTTAGTTGACGAAGTCTCAGACATCGACATTGAAACTTGTTTAAAACTAAATTCTGACCCTCAGCAAACTGCTGGTTTTCTCGTCGCAATGGCCAACAAAAATGGGGGTCGAGACAACACCACCGTAATTGTTGTAGATGTATTAGACAAAGACAACAAAGTAGTCAGCAAGCCAGTCGACTCGACGATTTCAAAACCTGAAACTAATTTGTCGGTTCGCAAACTGATTATTTCAGTTGTGATTGCTGCTGTTGCCATAGTTGCTTCAGTTGTTACAACTTCTTACGCTCGCGGTGGATACTTCGTGTCTTACGAAGACGAAACGCCAGCAGCGCGCGTGTTGATTTATCAAGGCAAAGAGTTTCTTTGGTTTAATCCAACCATTGAAGCCGATAGCACTCTCATACGATCTGATCTGAATTTGGCGCTAGCTGCTGAAATTGTCGCCAGACCAGATTTTTCTTCGCCTACAGATGCCCAGAAGTATGTAAATCAAATTCGTGAAGTTGTTGACGGTAGTTAACCCATGAACGAAACAAAACGTGCGATTGTCAACGATCGCTATGAAATCGGTCGACGTGTGGGTCGCGGGGGAATGGCTGAAATTTTTCAAGCCCGCGATATTTTATTGGACCGAACAGTTGCGATAAAGGTACTTTTTGCTGAGTTTGCCGTTGATCCGGCATTCGTTGAGCGATTTCGACGCGAAGCCCAATCAGCTGCTGGACTTAATCATCCAAACATTGCTGGACTCAATCACCCAAACATTGTTGGCGTCTATGACTGGGGACGCGTTAACAATACTTACTACATCGCAATGGAGTTTGTTGATGGTCGTACTCTCGCCGACATAATTCGGCAAAGCAACACATTCACCCCAGTACAAGTTTGTGATGTTATTAGTGAAGTCGCTCTGGCACTTGACTCAGCACATCAAAACGGTGTGATTCATCGTGATGTGAAACCGGGCAATATCCTCATCAGCACAACTGGCCAAGTAAAGGTCGCCGATTTCGGAATTGCGCGTGCACTCGGTGCTGGCATTGAACAAAACCTCACTCAAACTGGCGCAGTGATGGGAACTGCAACTTATTTTTCGCCAGAACAAGCACAGGGTGCACCGACTGATCAACGTAGCGATATTTATTCACTTGGAATTGTGATGTACGAAATGCTCGCAGGCACTGTGCCGTTTACTGGCGAAAACGCGGTAGCAATTGCCTACAAACAAGTCCATGAAAATCCGATGCCGCTTGATCAACGCAATAAATCAATACCCGCAGGTTTGACTGCGATCGTTGCCAAATGCATGGCTAAGTCTCCTGACGACCGATACGCAACTGCTGGAGAAGTTCGAGACGATCTCCGTCGCTTTGTTGATGGCCTGCCAGTTGTGGCGATGACTAATCGCGTCGTCGCAACGCCAAGCGATTCAGTAACTCAGGTGCTTCCAATTACGCAGAATGACCCGAATGCAACCACGGTTATCGCCAAACAAGATCAACCAACTTCACAGACCGCCGCAACTGCCCCACGAAAACCCGCAACGATGACTCGAACTCGTGCTGCAAATTATCCACCATATGACAATTTTGCTCCACGGCGCACTGCTGGCTTTGTGTTTGGATCCTTTTTTGCGGCAATAGTTTTGCTTGTCGGTGGCTTATTTTTGTATCAAACAATTTCTGGTAATTCTTCAAATGCTTCGATTACTGTTCCTGATGTTCGCAATCTCACTGTCAAAGATGCCAGCGAAAAACTTCTGAAACTTGGCTTCACACCAGTCCCACTGGCTGAAGCAAAAGATGGCGTCGGTAACGACATCGTTTATTTGCAGGATCCAAAGCCGAGTGTGCTGGCTCGAAATGGTGACACGATCATAATTACTTACAACCCAACGGGTGCCCCAGTTGTTGTGCCGCTTGTGCGCGGTTTAACCGTAAAAGAAGCAACCGGATTGCTGGCGCCACTCGGTTTGCAACTTGCCATTGCAGAAGTGCGCAATGATCC
>JAPKZT010000004.1 GCA_026393655.1 Actinomycetota bacterium
ACACTAACTGCTTCTTGAACAAGACTCGTAATCAGGTGCGGTGTAGAAACTGCCACATCAATGCCCCACATCTCATTAAACATCCAATGATTTTTCGGATTATTCACACGAGCGATAACTCTTGGCGCGCCGAACTCTTGCTTTGCTAGTAACGACACGACCAAATTGTCTTCGTCGTCACCGGTTACAGCAGCGACAACATCAGCATCGGTCACTCCTGCGGCGCGCAAGACCTCAACATCGCAAGCATCGCCAAGATACCATCGCACACCTTTGGTTTCTTCGGCTTTGCCGTAGTCACGAAAAACTGCTCGATCATTTTCGATAAGTAAAACATCGTGCCCAGCGGCGACTAGTTCTTCTGCTGTAAAGCGCCCAACACTTCCCCCACCCGCAACGATTACTTTCATGAGGTGCCCTGCTTTAGAAGAGTGTCCAATTTGTTCAATAAATTAACTTCAACAATGAAGTATCCGACATCGCCCTGTTGAATAATTGTGTTGTCATCTGGAACTATCGCCGAGCCAAGTCTGCGTAAAGCCGAAATTCGTGCGCCTGACAATTCGATGTCAGCAATTTTTTTACCGACAAAACCATCGGGGAATTCGCGCTCAACTAAAACCACATTCGAACTTGGGTCTGTCCACTCAATAGTAGAAACATCTGGCAAAATTCGGCGCAAGATGCGTTCTGATGTCCACTTGACAGTCGCAACTGTGGCGACACCAAGGCGCTCATAGATCTCAGCTCGTTTTGGGTCATAAATTCGCGCAACAACTTTTTCAATACCAAATTTTTCGCGTGCAACACGCGCTATTAAAATATTTGAATTGTCGCCGTTAGTAACTGCGGCCACTGCCTGTGCGCGATCGATTCCGGCTTCTAGCAAAACATCACGATCAAAGCCGATGCCTGCAATCGTGAGGCCTGAAAAGTTTTCGCCCAGACGCTTGAATGCGTCTGGTTTTCGGTCGATGACTGCAACTGTGTTGCCTGATGCAATTAGTTCAAGTGCGAGAGTTGAACCAACTCGACCACAACCCACAATTACGACGTGCACGATGGTAAGCCTAAGCCTCTAATCGTGCAAAACACTAACGATTGTGCGAAGATAGACAACCGATATGGCACTTTCACCGTCTGCTCTAAAACGTTTCTTGATCGGTAAGCCGATCGCCAGTTCGCAAGATCAACACCACCGGCTTTCGAAAAAAATTGCGCTGCCAGTCTTTGCAAGTGACGCGATTTCAAGTACTGCGTATGCCACAGAAGAGATTCTGATTGTATTTTTATCGCTGGCCGCAGTTGGGTTATCGGCTTTTGACAATCTGGTGCCAATTTCAGTTCTAGTAATTTTCTTATTGATCATCGTCGTCAGCAGTTACCGACAAACAATTTATGCGTACCCAAATGGTGGTGGCAGTTACATTGTTGCTCGCGAAAATCTGGGTCGGTCGCCATCGCTTGTTGCTGGGGCATCAATGCTTATTGACTATATTTTGACGGTTGCTGTTTCGGTTTCAGCTGGAGTTGCCGCGATCGTCTCGGCGTTTAGCAGTCTCGCGCCACATCGAGTGACACTCTGCGTCGGATTTATTCTGATAGTGACATTGGCAAACTTGCGTGGCTTGAAAGAATCTGGCGCACTTTTTGCTCCGCCAACTTACCTATATATAGTCAGCCTTGCTTCGTTGATAATCGTTGGGTTGTACAAGGTTTACTTTAAAGATCTCGGACCAATAGACCATTCTGGTGAAGTTGCTCAAGAACTTCTCTCGGGTCAAAAAACCCTGACAATATTTTTCTTTCTTAAAGCATTCTCGTCTGGTGCGGTTGCTTTAACTGGCATCGAGGCTGTCGCCGATGGTGTGCCAGCATTTGAAAAACCTGAAGCAAAGAATGCATCGAAGACTTTGATGTGGATGGCTGTAGTTCTTGGATCATCATTTCTTGGCTTAAGTATTCTCGCGCAAAAACTTCAGCCGCTTAAAGATCACGAAGGAAACATAAAAGTGACCGTGTTGGCGCAGATGGCCGAACAAGTTTACGGCGGCAGAAACATCTTGTTTTATATTACCCAATTTGCAACTTTCGGAATTCTGATCTTGGCAGCGAACACGGCATACGCAGATTTTCCGAGACTTTCATCAATAATCGCAAAAGATAATTATTTGCCGCGCCAACTTGCTAACCGCGGTGATCGTCTAGTTTTTTCGAACGGTGTTATCTTTTTAGGCTTAGCAGCGTCGGCGTTAGTGATTGCATTCGGCGGCATTGTTAATGCTTTGATTCCGCTATATGCAGTTGGAGTATTTACCGGTTTCACACTTAGCCAATTCGGCATGCTTGTTCGGCACCGAAAACTAAAAGAACCAGGCTGGCAAGTTAGGGCATTTTTCTCGGGAGTTGGTTCTCTGACAACATTGGCAGTGGCAGGCACAGTCGTAGTTGTCAAGTTCACCGATGGAGCGTGGATTCCTGCGGTCATTATTCCATCGATGATGGCAATCTTCTTGACGATTAATCGCCACTACGTTCGCGTTCGATCGTTTCTAAAAATTGAAGAAGGCTATGTAGCGCCAAGGCACACTCACCTCGTGGTCGTGCTCGTGGGCTCAGTGAATAAAGGTGTTCTGCAGGCAGTTAAGTACGCCGAGAGTCTGCGGCCCGACAGGTTGCTTGCGTTATCTGTTGTTGGCTCACCTGAAGCACGTGCGAAATTAGACGCCGACTGGGCGAAGCACAACATGACAGTTGATCTAGAAATGATTAATGATGAGTTCAGAGATATCACCGATTCAGTGATGACGAGAATTAACCAACTCGATGACGAGGCCAGTGACGACATCATCACTGTGATTATTCCAGAATTCGTAACGTCACTTAGGTCACAGTGGCTACATAATCAATCAGCGCTTTCAATTAAGGCGCGATTGTTATATCGTCCAAATACTGTCGTGACCTCGGTGCCTATTGTCATTAAGTAACTAGCATTGTCGCTATATGAAAATAATAATTTCTGGCGCAAGCGGATTAATCGGTAAACCTTTAGTTAAAAAACTCAGTCTTTCAGGACACGAAGTAGTTCAACTAGTTCGTCGAACACCTAACGCAAACGAAAGTCGATGGAACCCTGCAGCCGGTCAAATCGATGCATCCGTTATTGACGGTGCTGACGCTGTGATCCATCTTTCGGGTGCTGGCATTGGCGATCGACGATGGACAACAAAATACAAACAAGAACTTGTTGACAGTCGAACTAAGAGCACATCACTGCTGGCGACAACGATCACCAACTGCGCGAAAAAACCAAGTGTGTTTTTGTCGGGATCCGCAATAGGAATCTACGGCCCCCGCGGCGATGAAGAATTAACCGAACAGTCGAGCAGCGGTTCGAGCTTCTTGGCCGATATTTGCAAGCAGTGGGAATCTGCAGCAAAACCTGCGGTAGATGCCGGCGTGCGAACAGTTTATTTGCGAACCGGAATCGTGCTGACACCGCTTGGTGGCGCACTCAAAAAACAACTTCCGCTTTTCAAACTTGGTCTTGGCGGAAAATTTGGTGATGGACGGGCGTGGCAGAGTTGGATCTCGCTTGATGACGAACTTGCCGCGATTGAACATTTACTCACAGCCAAAGTCTCAGGTGCAGTAAATCTAACCGCACCTAACCCGATTACAAACGCAGACTTCACAACAGCGTTGGCTCGCGCTCTCAAACGACTTGCAATTTTACCGATACCGAAGTTCGGACCGAAACTCTTGCTTGGTGGCGAACTCGCCGATGCTCTGCTGTTCACCGGGCAACGAGTGATGCCAATTGAGTTGCAAAAATCTGGGTTTGTGTTTAAACATTCGACAATTGACGTTGCATTGCGAGCACTGCTCAACAAATGAACCCGTTGCCCGGCAGCGTTGACGCGGTTGTGATCGGCGCTGGACTGGCGGGTTTGGCTGCTGCGAGACAGATAAAAAGTCGCGGCAGATCTGTAATCGTGATCGAAGCCCAAGACGGTGTTGGTGGACGTGTTCGCACCGACAAAGTTGACGGATTTTTGCTTGATCGCGGATTTCAAGTTCTGTTGACTGCGTATCCCGAACTTAAAACGCAAATTGATATGAGTGCGCTTGATTTAAAGATGTTCAGTTCTGGCGCTCTGGTAATACGAAACGGTAAAGAGTCAGTTGTTACAGACCCGTTTCGTGAACCACGGCGTGCAGTCGCAACAGTGCTGGCGCCAATTGGTTCTTTGGCTGACAAGATGCGAATCGCGGCGTTGCGTTGGCGAGTAATGCACTCCGATGCGACAAAAATTTTGAGCAGTACTGATATTTCGACTGTTGTTGCATTACGCGGCTTGGGATTCTCTTCAAAAATGATTGATCGATTTTTTCGACCGTTATTTGGTGGTATCCAACTTGATCCTGATTTGCGAACTTCACGGCGGATGTTTGAAATTATTTTTAAGTCACTAAGTGAAGGTCAAAGTGCGTTACCAACTAATGGCATGAGTGCATTGCCTGAGCAGATGGCAAAACATCTTGGATCTGAAAATATCTTTCTAAACACGCGAGCAACAAACATCGAGCCAGGCTTCGTTTCAACGGCGAACGCACGTATTGAAACGAAAGCCGTCGTAGTGGCAACTGATCAGCCGAGTTCTAGCGAACTTTTGCGAACCAGCGAAATCGCGTCACGAGTTGCTGGCTGTGTTTATTTTGCCGCAGACGAAGCACCAACACACGAAAAATTTGTTGTGCTTGATGGCACTGGTCGTGGCCCAGTTCTGAACGCTGCGGTGCTTAGCAATATTGCGCCGAGTTACGCACCTCCTGGTCAACATTTGATTGTTGCCGCACTCCCAGGAGTAATTAACGGAGATCTTGAAGAGATGTCGCGTGATCAACTTCGCACCTGGTGGGGACCACAAGTTGATGCGTGGCGACACATCAAGACTTATCGAATTACACACGCCGGCCCAGCGCAACTGCCGCCGTTTAATCCGAAGCAAAAAGTTTCACTTGGGGATGGATTGTTCGTTTGCGGTGACCATCGCGACACTGGGTCAATTCAAGGTGCGCTCTACTCAGGTCGACGCTGTGGTGAAGCAGTAGTTGCTTCGCTCGCCTAGCATCAATCGCATGAAAACACCAAGTAGTAGCGCACACGATAAGAAAAATAAAATAGTTTCAGTTAGCAAGTTGGTACCAGCCAGCGAAGAACAAATTTTTGAGCTTCTCGCAAACCCAGCAATGCACCCCGTAATAGATGGCTCCGGGTTTGTCATCGCATCGCAGCCGTCAGCACCGAAACGACTATCACAAAATGCAACTTTTGGTATGAGCATGAAGCGTGGCGTGCCATACAAAATGACTAATACCGTCGTTGAGTTCGTTGAAGGCAAGCAGATCGGCTGGCGACACATTGGTGGCCACATTTGGCGCTACATCCTCGAACCGACTACTGGCGGCACAACAGTCACCGAACAATTCTCATATGGCACAAGCAAATCACCCCTGACTTTGAAACTCGCTGGCTACATCAAAGGCAACGAAAGAGCGATCAGGCAGACACTTACCAATTTGTCCGATTACTTTGCAAATAAAAAATAGACTGAGGTCGTGAAGTTACCAAGAGGTTTTGGCGCTTATGTTGCCAATATCGGTATCAAAGACGCGAGCAATGATTTCACACTTGTTGTTGCCGAGAAATCTTGCGCAGCGTCTGGAGTGTTCACACAGAGTCGATTTGCCGGGCCCAGCGTTATTCTGAGTCGCGAGAACATCGCCGATTTGTCGGCGCGGGCAGTGGTTGTGATTTCTAAAAATGCAAATGTCGCAACTGGCGCTGAAGGAATAAGTAACGCTCGCGAAGTTGTTAATGCTGTTGCGCAGAAAATTGGTTGTGAGGCGAAAGATGTTTTGATCGCTTCGACTGGTGTGATCGGTCGTCAATATCCGATGAAAAATGTTCGTTCAGGTTTGGCGGCGATACCGCCAGTTTTTGAAGAAACTTCTGTCGATGAAGTTGCGCGTGGAATTATGACTACCGATACGGTGCACAAAACTGCTGATGCTGTAATCGCAGGATCTACAGCGCGAATCGTAGGTGTTGCTAAAGGCGTCGGGATGATCGAGCCAAATATGGCGACTCTGATCACCATGTTATTTACCGATGCGTTGATTTCGAAAACTGATCTTGACCAAATTTTTCGTCGCGTAATTGACAAAACATTTAATTGCGTTTCGATTGATACTGATACTTCAACAAGTGACACGGCAATTATTTTGGCTAGTGGTAATAGTGGCGTAGTTGATCTTTCAAGTTTTGAAACTTCGCTGCATCAAGTTGCGCTTTCGCTGACTCAGCAAGTTGCTCGTGATGGTGAAGGTGCAGAAAAACTAATCGAGGTCTGCGTTGATAATGCACGTGACGAGCGACAGGCAAAACTTGTGGCTAAATCAATAGTCAATTCACCACTGGTCAAAACAGCTGTGCACGGCGCCGACCCAAATTGGGGTCGAGTAGCAATGGCGATTGGTAAGTGCAGCGACGAGGGTGACATTGACGAATCGCAAGTTGTAATTCGCTTTGGCACACAAGAGGTTTACCCAACGTTTGTTGATGCTTCGGGGCTTGACGCACTCAGCAAGTACATGCATAACGACACAGTTCGAATTCATATCACGCTCAACACCGGCCGCGCCGATTGCACCGTGTGGGGTTGCGACCTCACCGACGGCTACATCCGTATCAACGCCGACTACACCACATAATCCGCCACCATGACTAACAACATTTCGCAATCATCAAAGCCTCAATTTAGAGAAGCAACAAATCTGTTACGCGGTATCTGCGCCCTTGCAATTTTGATTTTTCACTATCAACATTTTTTCTACCAAGGGACCACTGCATCTGATTTCGACAGAGCTGGCCAACCATTTTATTTTCTGTTTTCAACGGTTTATAACAGTGGTTACTTAGCAGTCCAGATTTTCTGGTGTATTTCTGGCTTGATCATGACACATTCATACATAAATAAGAAAGATAACAGCGCTCGAGATTACACAATAAGCAGATTCGCTCGCCTGTACCCACTTCATTTTTTTACGTTATTAGTAGTTGCTGCACTTCAACAAATTAGCTTCCACAGACTCAATACGTTTCAGATTTATAGGAGTAATGATTTATATCATTTCTTATTGAATCTATTTTTCATCCAAAGTTGGGGTTTTGAAAAAGGGTTTTCGTTCAATGCCCCGACTTGGTCGGTGTCAGTTGAGATAGCAATTTACGTAATTTTCTTTTTTGTTATTTCGTTTTTAAAGCGATTTAAAGTTTGGGTGCCAATAGTAGTTTTGGCACTTTACAAGTTGAGTGTGAATATTGAACTAATTTCGCCTTTTCATAATTGTTTGGCCTATTTCTTTTTTGGAGTAGGAGTTTACTTTTGCTCTACGTTTTTAACAAAGAAATTTTTCAAGTCAATCATTGTTTTAATTTTATTTA
>JAPKZT010000236.1 GCA_026393655.1 Actinomycetota bacterium
GCAACATTTTTAGACATTGATCACGGAACATATCCGTTTGTGACGTCATCGAATCCAATTGCTGGCGGGGCATGTGCTGGTGCAGGACTTGGACCTCGAGATATCACACGGATTGTTGGCATCGCTAAGGCGTATACGACAAGAGTTGGCAGTGGCCCGTTTCCGTCAGAATTGATTGGAGAGTTGGGCGACAAAGTCGTAGATATTGGCCATGAGTTTGGAACGGTTACTGGTCGTCGTCGTCGACCAGGCTGGCTTGACCTGGTGATGTTGCGTCATGCTGTTCGTCTTAATTCGCTTACAGAAATCGCGCTCACAAAACTTGATGTCTTGGACACGTTTGAAACTGTTCGAGTATGTGTGGGTTATGAATTGAACGGTCAACCACTTTCGGGTTATCCAGATGACGCACAACTACTTGGCGAAATCACTGCCAAGTACGTAGATCTTCCTGGCTGGAAAGCCAATGTGCGTATGATTCGTAGTTATACGGATTTGCCGAAGCAAGCAAGATCTTTAATTGAACTTGTTGAACAGCATTGTGGCGTGCCGGTGTCAATTATCGGTGTTGGTCCAGAGCGTAATGAATGTGTCGTGCGTTGATGATTGAGCGATACAGCTTGCCAGAAATGGTAGAAATTTTTTCGGATGAATCTAAGTTTCGTCGCTACTTAGAAATCGAATTGCTAGCCACTTCGGCACATTGCGAACTCGGTGTCGTGCCAAGTGATCATGCGCAGATTTGTCGCGACCGTGCCCCAAAAGTTGATAGCGAATTTGTGACAGCTGTGAGTGAGCGAGAAAGAGTTACTGATCACGACGTTGCTGCTTTTGTAGATGTTGTTCAACAGCGAATTGGCATGCCGGCTGGTGCATGGATTCATCACGGACTTACAAGTTCTGATGTTGTTGATACTGCATGGTGTTGGATGTTGCGAGACGCTGCGACTTTGATAGATCGCGCACTTGGTGATTTTTATGAAGCGGTGGTTGCGCTTGCCGAAAAACATCGCGACACAGTAATGATCGGTAGAACTCATGGCATGCATGCAGAGCCAACAACGTTTGGCGCCAAAGTTGCGCTGTGGGCATTGCAGTTGCGTCGAGACCGTGATCGGTTAGGAGCCGCAACGAAAAGAATCGCAGTGTGCAAACTTTCAGGCGCTGTTGGCACGTATTCAAATATTGATCCAAAAGTCGAACTGAGTGTTGCAACAGCACTTGGCTTGCAAGCAGTGCCGGCGACTCAAGTCATTGCTCGTGATCGTCACGCCGAATATTTGTGGGCGTGTGCAAGCATCGGCACAACAATTGAGACAATTGCTGTTGAATTGCGACATTTGCAACGCACAGAAGTAAACGAAGTTCGTGAAGGATTCGCTTCGGGTCAAAAAGGCAGTTCGGCAATGCCCCACAAACGAAATCCGATCTCGTCTGAAACCTTGACAGGCCTATCTCGGGTTTTGCGAGCGAATCTTCAAGTCGGATTGCAAGATGTTGCGCTTTGGCATGAGCGTGATATTTCTCATTCTTCGGCAGAGCGAATTGTGTTGCCAGATTCGTCGATGCTGGCTTATTACATGTTGCGACGAGCCACGAAGTTAATTACAAACCTTGAAGTCGATAGTGCGCAAATGTTAAAAAATCTGCACTCGAGTCATGGTGTTGTGTTTTCGCAATCCGTATTGCTTGCGCTCGTGTCTTTGGGGATGTCGCGCGACGATGCGTATCGACTTGTTCAAGAACTTGCAGCGCGTGCAGTTGGAGAATCAACTCAGTTTCGTGAACTGTTGGTTGTAGACAAGCGCATTGACTTAACATCAAAACAACTA
>JAPKZT010000030.1:0-1073 GCA_026393655.1 Actinomycetota bacterium
TTTGCCCGCAACCCAATGACACTTGCCAACACGGCATGGGACTTGCAGTCGTATTCTAAGGGCCGTTTCATTCTTGGTTTAGGCAGCCAAATCAAACCACACATCACCAAGCGCTTCAGCATGGAGTGGAGTCACCCTGCTCCTCGAATGCGCGAGATGATCTTGGCCATCCGTGCCATTTGGGATACCTGGCTCACTGGCGCACCACTGGAGTTTCGCGGCGAGTTTTATCAGCACACACTGATGACACCTTTCTTCACACCAGACAAAAAGGATCTTGGTGATTTTGGAGTTCCAAAAATATTTCTTGCAGGTGTTGGCGAAATGATGACCGAAGTTGCTGGCGAAGTGTGCGATGGTTTCATCTGTCACGGTTTTACAACCGAAAAATACTTGCGCGAAGTCACCCTCCCCGCACTGAAGCGCGGTCGCGCCAAAGCCGGCAAGTCCATGGATGGTTTTGAAATCGTCGGACCAAGCTTTGTTGTCACCGGCAACGACGCGAACGAGATGCAACAAGCAGCCGCAGGCACCCGCCAACAGATTGCTTTCTATGGCTCAACCCCCGCCTATTCGGGTGTGCTCGAGATCCATGGCTGGAATGATTTGCAACCACAACTCAATGCACTCTCCAAGCAGGGCAAGTGGGTCGAGATGGGCGATCTCATCACCGACGAGATACTCAACACGTTTGCTGTTGTTGGCGAGCCCGAAACGATCGCACCCGAACTCACCAAGCGCTACGGCGATGTCATCCAACGCCTCAGTTTTTATGCTCCATACTCAAGCGACCAAAGCCGCTGGGCGCAAGTAATTGCCGACATCAAGTCGGTTTAGGAAACTAAAAATCGTGTTCATCAGGACTTGACATGTTCAGCGAAGCCATAGAGAAAAAGGGCTCTAGATTCTCTTTTTCCAACATCATCAATTTATCTAGTTTGTAATGACGAAGGTATCTCAATTCTTTATGCCATGGATTAATTAATACTCTCTAATTTAGCTTGGAGAACAGGTATTGATCTTAACCATCCGTTATAAATTGAGTTTAGGTGTCTTGGAGAGACAGCGTTTTC
>JAPKZT010000030.1:1103-1505 GCA_026393655.1 Actinomycetota bacterium
CAGCGTTTTCTGGTTGAAATGAAAATTCTAAAAATCCAAAATATGAAGATCTTGCAATGCACTCAATGTCAGTTGTAGCACCTCTTTCCCAGAAATTCCACTCACTCACTTTCTTTCCGTTCGCATAAATTTTGCCGTAAGGATTGGCTGAAAATTTTCCATCTTCACGAGGAGAATTCAAAGACTGTTCGTCAATTTTAATATGCAATTTGTATTTTCGTCTTGGCTTGAGTCCTTTAAAAAGAAGTCGTGAATCCGATGTATCAGCCCACGTTATTTTCTCTAGCGGATCCCACTGCCAACCAACGGTAGCAACTAACTCATAATCCCTACCATTCGAAAAGTCAAATTCTTTTATGTCTAGATTATTCAAATTAAAAACAATAGGATTTTTCGTCAATG
>JAPKZT010000030.1:1523-1994 GCA_026393655.1 Actinomycetota bacterium
TTCTACAATATTCCATGGTTTCAAAATATTTACAATTATGTAAGTTGCTTTACTACGTATAAATCTCAAATCTTTTTTTACTATAAAATATGTCGAAAGATTTACCAGTTTTTTTCTTAACTGCGATTTCCTGACTTCGCTCCAGGGAAATTTAGGACTGTTAGGAATTGGTAAAGTTGTGACTTCGATATCATTCTGCATCAAAATTAAGTTTTTTATCATTTTAAAATCTTCTATTATCCACAAGTGATGATGGGAATCAACTGCCCAACTTTCCAAGTCGCTCATTTCAACTCTGTCGAAGAAATACACCAAGTCAGATAGCAAACTCAATGATTGAGCCCTCGGACTTCTGACTCGAGAGTGATACGAATTGTAGGCCAAGATAAAAGCAAGATCCGGTACAGAAACTAGATTACCTAAAAGATTTTTTCTTTTTATTTGAGACCAAAATCTATAATTCAATTTTTT
>JAPKZT010000105.1 GCA_026393655.1 Actinomycetota bacterium
GTTTGGTTTGCCGGCAGAACAACATGCAATCGTCACTGGCATTCATCCGCGGATAAATACTGAGTCGAATATTGCAAATATGCGCAGACAACTTCGCCGACTTGGTTTGGCACATGATCAGCGTCGCAGCATCAGCACGACAGATGAAAGTTATTATCGCTGGACGCAGTGGATCTTCTTGCAGATTTTTAATTCGTGGTACGACGACAAACTTAAAAAAGCACGTAACATCAGTGAACTTGACCAAGAATTTGCTTTGGGCAAACGCAAACCAACAACTTCTCAAACAACCAAAGATTGGAACTCGCTCTCAAAACTTGAACAGCGAAAAATTATTGACGAATATCGTCTCGTATATCTAGCCAACGCGCCAGTCAACTGGTGTCCAGGACTTGGAACAATTTTGGCGAATGAAGAAGTCACCGCCGAAGGCCGAAGCGACATCGGCAACTATCCAGTTTTCAAACGCAACATGCGTCAATGGACAATGCGCATCACGGCTTACGCCGATCGATTACTTGACGACCTTGACCGCCTTGATTGGCCAGAGTCAATAAAACTGATGCAACGCAATTGGATAGGTCGCAGCACAGGTGCTCGCGTGCGCTTTGCTTCAAGTGCCGGCGAAATAGAAGTTTTCACAACTCGACCTGACACATTATTCGGCGCGACGTTCGTGGTGTTGTCGCCAGAACACCCACTAGTCGACTTGCTCACAACAGACTCGCAGCGCGATGCTGTGCAAAAATATCGCGAGTCGGCTCGCAAACTAAATGACAACGAACGCCAAAATGACGATCGCAAGAAGACCGGCGTTGACACGGGCGCAACGGCAACCAATCCGGTCACGGGTCAACAAATACCAGTGTGGATTGCCGATTACGTGTTGATGGGTTACGGCACTGGGGCGATAATGGCGGTGCCTTCTGGCGATCAGCGTGACTTTGAATTTGCGCGCGCCTACAACCTGCCGATCACTGCGATCCAAATGCCACCCAGCGAGTGGTTTGCAGGTCACAATATTGCGCCAACTATTGATTGCTCGACTTGGCCAGAAGCATTCGTTGGCGAGGGTACGTACACGAACTCATCAAACAAAAACATTTCACTGGATGGCAACCGTTCTATAAGTGAAACAATTGCGTTGGTCAACCCGTGGCTAGAGAAAAATAATTTTGGTGAATCGGCGATTACTTACAAACTTCGCAACTGGTTGTTTTCGCGACAGCGATATTGGGGCGAGCCTTTTCCGATTGTTTATGACGAACACGACATGCCTTGTTCTGTGCCAGATAATTTATTGCCAGTCAAATTGCCAGAGTTAATGGATTTTAAACCTCAAACACTTGACCCGAACGACGAACTTACTGATCCACTTCCACCATTGGCGAGGGTTACCGATTGGCTGAACGTCACTCTTGATCTCGGTGACGGACCGAAAACTTATCGACGCGAAGTCAATGTGATGCCACAGTGGGCCGGTTCTTGTTGGTATGAGTTGCGCTACCTCGACCCAACAAATGCACAACGATTCGTTGACGCAGATGTTGAGCGTTACTGGATGGGACCAAAATCTGCTGACCACACCGGCGGAGTCGACTTGTACGACGCTGGCGTTGAGCACGCCGTGTTGCACTTGCTTTATTCGCGTTTCTGGCACAAAGTTCTATTTGATCTCGGTCACGTTTCAAGTGAAGAACCGTTTCATAAACTTTTTAATCAGGGATACATTCAGGCTTACGCGTATCGTGACTCGCGCGGACAAACTGTGCCTGCTGGCGAAGTCATTGAAGACAATGGAAAATATTCTTTCGAAGGCGAAAGCGTTTTGCGCGAATACGGCAAGATGGGCAAGAGCCTCAAAAACATTGTTACCCCAGACGAAATGTATGACGAATTTGGAGCCGACACATTTCGGCTCTATGAAATGAGCACTGGCCCACTGGACGCGAGTCGCCCGTGGAACACTCGTGATGTAGTCGGCATGCAGCGATTCTTGCAACGCACCTGGCGCAACTTGGTTGACGAAGAGACTAATCAATTGCATGTTTCAGATGAACCTGCTCCACTTGAACTGCGTCGTGCTTTACATCGATGTATTCACGGCGTCCAGCAAGATATGGAGAACCTGCGTTTCAATACTGCGATTTCAAAACTAATTGAACTCAATAACGCATTGACTTTGCACGTGAACGCGAGCGGTTCAACCCCGCGCGAGATTGCAGTGCCATTGACACAGATGATGTCGCCTCTATGCCCACACATTGCAGAAGAACTTTGGCAACGACTTAATGTCTCTACTGCGATTACTTACACACCGTTTCCTGTTGCTGACCCAGCGCTTTTGATTAGCGAGATGATCGAGATACCGGTTCAAGTGAACGGAAAACTTCGCACACGACTTTCAGCCAGCGTAAATATTTCAGACGATGATTTACAAGCACTCGCGCTCGCCGACCCGAAAGTCATCTCAGCACTCGCTGGTGCCACCCCTGCCAAAATCATCATCGTCCCTAAACGACTAATTAACTTCGTCCTTTAATCTCAACTACGCTTGGCGCATGCCAATAAAAGTTTCAGAAATAAAAAAGTTCGCATATCATTTTTGCGCCTGGGCGTTTACGTTTGTCAATTTCCTGGCATTTTTAGTTTCCAGAGACCACGACAGAATCCATAATCCTGGTCAAGCCTGGATGGACGCAAGTGGAACAGATTTCCGAACATATCCTGCGTCAGAATTTGAGAGAACATTATCTTGTCACGGGATTGGACAGTGCCAACGAATTGGTGGCGCCTTAATTTTTCAACCATTGATTTTTTTAGCGGACTCAATTTCAAAGTTTTATTATTGGAATGTCGACGACCAATCAAGAATTTACATCATTCAAATCATCGGTATTGGATGGAGAGCACTTGCGCTTGGAATTCTTGCGTTTTGCTTTTACAGAGTCTCAAAAAATATTACTTTTGTGATCTTTGCGATGAACTCCCTATTTTTTTCACTTTCAGGCTGGTTGCTAAGAATATTTGGGAAAGTGATAGAAGTATCAAAAATCGGTTCAGGTAATTTTCAAGCCCGTTCAGTACTTGCATTTCAAGATTTTCCTTATGAAAACTTCAAATGGTACGACTTCGGCTTGTTTGCTGTTCTCGCCCTGATTGCACTTCTAATAATAGAACTAGGCGACAACAACTTGTCATCTTGATTACTTCCTTTTTCGAATATCTGGGATTCGTCTTTGCGTTTTCTTTAATAATCTACTCAAGGTCCAACAAACACGAGGACATAAATACACCGAAGAATAGGTTAAGTCAAGGTGTTGTAATCATGGTCGGATCTTTCATTTGGCTTGGATTCATCGCTATCTATCACCGACTAATTCAATCTTTATGGCCAAAATTTTTTCCAGGCGAGAAAGAGCAAGTGACCCAACATGTCTTAGATGTTTTTTGGGCCATTCAACATCCGATTGAGAATCTCACATCAAATCCGTCAATCTTGTTTCAAATATGTTTAGTGCTCATTCAATGCGCACTATTGGCGATGATTACTGGCTTCATTGCTCGCATTTGTTTAAAGCCAATACAAGTAGATCCGAAATTTATTAACGCATTTAAGAGTGTTGCCCTTGCAATGACTGTTGTAATTTTCGTTACAATTTTTATGGCTTACGGAGTCAAAATTCAGGCCGGTGAACACGCACGCCAGACACTAGGTCTTCAGATCAGTTTGTTCTCATATCTTTTTTTAAAAACATCGACACGACAAACAAAAAACTACCTGAAGGAAAGCTGAAATTACTCGAGGTACTGTGCGGCGCGGTTAATGGCGGCGAAGTCAACAGATTTGAACATCAATAAAATTGCGCGGTCAACACCCCAACTGCGCCAGACATCAAGACGAGCGTCGTCGCCACGCACCAGTGCTTCGTCGTAATGCTCCCAAACTGAAATCGTAAACGGCTTATTGATGCCAGAGTTTGCGTGTGCAGATTGTGCGGCTGCAAGTATTTCACCAGCACGTTCGTGGCTCGCTCGAATATTTACACCGTTTGCACGAGTACCGGCTATTTGCGCTAGTGCAATACTGTTCACTCCAACAATTACCTGAGGTATCGGTTTAGGAAGCGGAAACTTTTCAAGTTCTACTCGGCGATTTGTGGCCCACATTTCGTTCATCACATCTAATGAATTCGTCAATACCGCGTGACGCTCACTGATCGTTGCTGGCGGCATAACTCCGATCGCACGACGCTCAGCAGCAAACGGGCTATTCGGCGACGCACCCGCCCCAAGGCCCAAAACAAAACGACCACGAGAAATTTGTTGCATCGTTGCCGCACTGTTAGCAAGCATCGCCGGATGTCGATTGCCGACATTCACAACTAATGGCCCGAGTTCGATTGTCGATGTCACGCCAGCCAACGCGCCGAGCAATGTAAAACATTCGGGCATATCTGGCGCTTGCATCACATCACCTGCGAGATGGTCAACTGTCCAGAAAGTTTTAAACCCCGCCGCTTCTGCAGCAAGCGCTGCGTCGCGTGCTATCGGCCAAATTGCGGTGCCTGGATTAATTTGTAAATCAAAACGCATGCCTGCAGGCTAATTCGCTGAAAATGTTCTCGTCCAGCACAAATATATGTCTGGGTAGGATTATTGCGTGAGCGCACCAAAAATCGACGCTGGCGTCAGCCTCACCGCCGTTAGCGCACACACAGCGTCACTGGCCGAGATACTTGAGATTCTCGCTCGTGATGGTGGTGTAATTGTGCACGACATGCTGTCACCAGAAACAGTCGCAAAACTTAGCCATGAACTTGACCCAACGAGTGAAACCACAGCAGTCGGTCCAAAAGTCGACAGTGCAAACGTCAATTATTTTTGGGGTGAACAGACCAAGCGATTTACTCGGTTGGCTCAACGTTCACAAACATTTGCCGATCAAGTGTTGATTCATCCGTTACTCATCGGTGTTGCTGACGAATTGCTCAAACCACACTGCGCGAGTTATTGGATGAATACCGGCCAGATGATGATCGTGATGCCAAGTGGTGCACCGCAATATATGCATCGCGACTCAGATGATTGGCCATCCATGTGCGGGCCAACGAAGCCGATTTGTCAAATTAGTTGCATGTTCGCGCTTTCAGATTTCACTGCCGAGAACGGCGCAACACGAGTCGCACCCGGAAGCCACCAGTGGAGTGACTTCTCGCGAGCAGCCATAGACAGCGAAGTTACTCAAGCAGTAATGCCCGCCGGTAGCGGAATGATCTACACCGGCAAAACGATGCACAGTGCGGGCGCCAACAAAACAAAAAACGAAGCGCGCTTCGGTCTGCACATGTCATATATCTACGGCTGGTTGACACCAGAAGAAGCAGGATGCCTCGGCGTAACTGAAGAACGGGCAAAAACTTTCACAAAACAGCAACAACAACTTCTCGGCTACCGCTGTTATGACGCCTCCGAGTTGAACGGTGGCAGACTCTGGACAGTTGATTATGAAGATGTACCAACAGGGCTGGGGTGGCCACAATGACCGAAAATCAAATTGAAGGCCTAAGCGAAAGTTTCACACGCGAAGAATATAATTCTCAAGAAATTTTTGACGTTGAGATGAAAAAGATCTACGGCACCAATTGGTGTTTTGCAGGACTCTGCGAAAGCTTAAACAAAATCGGCGACCGGCTTGTCGTAGAAGTCGGCAGCGAAAGTATTTTGATTCTGCGCAATCGCGAAAGCGAACTTCGCGCCTACTACAACGTATGTCAACACCGCGGCTCGCAACTTTGTGACTCAAGTGGTTCGGGTTATGGCGCGGCAATCACTTGCCCATATCACTCTTGGAGTTACTCGCTTGAAGGTGCACTTATCGCAACACCTCTTCACGAAAAAGATTCGATTGACCGAGAAACACTTCACTTAAAATCAGTGCGAGTAGACCAATGGCAAGGTTGCATTTTTGTCTCACTTGACCCGAACACAAAGCCACTACTTGAGTGGCTTGACGCGCATTATTCTCGCCCACGTGATTTTGAAAAATTTAAAATGGATTCACTTGTAAACGTTCGTACGACTGTTGATGAAGTTTCAGCCAATTGGAAGGTGCTCGGCGAAAATTATAGCGAATGTTTGCACTGCGCGGTAGTCCACCCAGAACTCGTTGACCTCGTGCCGATCTATAAAACTGGCAAAACTATTCAACCTGACCGCCAAGACTGGGGCGCTAGTTTGGCGCCAGGCAAAACTTCGTTGTCGCACAATCAAAACGAGAGTTTGGCGTTATTGCCATCGATGGAAGATCTAGATGATTATTCAGTATTCGGTGCTTTTGTATATCCAAATATGTTGATTGACATTTCACCAACCGTGGCAGTACTAACTAGATACGTGCCGAAGTCTCCAACCCATACCACCATCTACACATATTATTTGTTCCCAAAAAGTGTCGTAAATGACGAGACACTCGACCTCGAGCCAACGATCTCGTTCAGCGACATGGTCAATCAGCAAGACATTGCAGTTTGCGAACGTGTACAACGAGGCGTCTCATCTAAGTCATTTGTCCGCGCGTACCACACAAAGATCGAGCGCTACTGCCATCAATTAATCCGTCGCTATCGCAGCGAGATCGTTTGAGTCAGCGCCGATTCGTGCGCTATCACGATCGTCGCTAAGTTAGCAGTATGCAAAGACGCGATTTCCTAAGAAATATTGTTATAACTAGCGGAGGAATAATGCTCGGCGGTGCCCTACTCGCGGCGTGCGGTGGCGCATCAACCAGCACCACGGTTGACGGTCTAGCGATCGGCACACCCGAAAATCCGATAAAACTTCCGGTCACTACTGATGCCATTGCGGATGGACTCGCAAACGAAACGGGCACGCTTGAAATTCTTAACTGGGCTGACTATCTCAACCCAGAGTCAATTGCGATATTTGAAAAACAGTTTGGCGTAAAAGTTACAACAAGCATTTACGACGACGAAGCAGCGGCGATTGCAAAACTTAGAAACGGTACGTTCAAGCCTGACTTAATCTTTGGCATGTCAGCGACTGGTCTAGCCAAACTAATTGCTGCCGATATTTTGCAGCCGCTCAACAAGTCATACATTCCAAACTTCGGCAACGTTATTGCTGGTTTAAGAAATCCGTATTACGACCTTGACTCGCAGTACACAGTGCCATACATGATTTATGGAAACGGCATCGGATATCGCACTGATCGCATCGACAAAAATGCATTCACCTCTGGAAACGGTTACGACCTGTTGTGGGATTCGCAATACAAAGGCAAGCTCGGAGTACTTGATGCACCGCGCGACACACTTGCAATGGCAATGTTCAGAGCAGGTAACTTCGATGCAAACACAAGCGACCCAGCAATTATCAAAAAAGCCGGAGATGACTTAATCTCGCTGCGCGAAGCGACTAACCCAAAAGTTGACATCCTGGCATACACAGAGCTCCCGGCTGGTAATCGTGATCTTAACTTCACTTGGTCAGGCGACTTATTTACGGCATTGCAATATCTGCCCGAGGGTGTTTCGCCAAGCGTTCTTGGTTTCTGGTATCCACCAAAAACAATCACCACGAATGATTTCTTTTGCATCACAAAAACTGCAAAAGCACCGGTATTAGCGCATCAACTTATTAATTTTTTAAGCGACACCGATAACGCGTTGCTGAACCGTGAATATGTCGGCTACCAGCCGGCACTCGAGACAATCACAGTTGATCTTTTAATTTCAAGTGGCACAATCCCTGAATCATTGATTGACGCGCTGGTCACGCCAGAACGTTATGACGCCGCGCTATCTCAAGTGACACTTGATCCGGCGGTTGATGCACTTTGGCTTGATCAATGGACTGCATTCACTGCCGGTTAAGCATTGAGTAAACCGAATAAATCGCCTCGACTTTGGTCAGGTTTCGCGTTTCCTGGCACGGCATGGTTGCTTGCTCTGTTCGCTGTGCCGTTTTATGCCGTCGCGTGTGTTGCATTCGGCTCAATTGATCCAATCTTTCGAGATGCAGCACCCCGCTGGAACCCACTCACCTGGGATTTCTCGGAAGCAAAAATAATTTTCACTAGTCTGACAACTGGCCCACTCCAAGGTGTCGCAATTCGAACAGTCACTTACGTTGTGTGTGCTATGTTGCTGTGCTTCTTGATTGGGTTTCCCGTGGCATATTTTCTAGCAAGACATGCAGGCAAACGAAAACTGATGTACTTAGTTTTGATTATTTTGCCATTTTGGGTCAATTATTTAATGCGAATGTTGGCTTGGGTTAACTTACTGAGTCCTAGCGGTTTATTCAGTCGATTTATGAGCATGTTTGGCGTGCACTACAACTGGCTCGACGGCTCACCGATAACCGTAATTCTCGGACTCGTTTATGGATACATTCCATTTTTAATTCTTCCGCTCTACGCAAC
>JAPKZT010000217.1 GCA_026393655.1 Actinomycetota bacterium
AAACTGAAATGATTCCATTGCTGTGGACAGCGAAAGATCGTGGCGTATTCATGGCCAGCCTTCTGCAATTTGAAGCGAATCTTAAAGATAAAAAGATCATTGCCGAATGTAAAATAGCTATTTTGAGTGGATCAACAACTTCATTGGTCTCACGACTATTAAAATTATTTTTGCTGAATAACGGCATCAAGGCTGAGATTCTTGAAGGCAATTTCGGCAATTTTTTCATTGATGCGATGAACCCAAGTGTCGAACTTCTCGCGTTTAAACCTGACATTATCTATATTCATTCGTCGCGAGTTAATTTAAAAAGTTTTGGTAACTTGCGTAGTTTTGAAGCCCGCGATGATGGCCATTCGTTAGTTGATAATGAAGTTTCTCAAAGTGTAAAAATCTGGAAGTCATTGAGCGATAAATTTGATTGCTGGGTTATTCACAACAATTTTGATTTGTCTCCTGAGTCGGCTTTAGGCAATGGTGAAGCAACTGAGACTATTGGTCACAACTACGTAACGAACGAAATTAATCGCCGACTCGTTTCTGAAAGCAAAAATTTTGCTCAGGTATTGATTCATGATCTCAACTCGCTGAGCGCTTCTATCGGTCTTGATGAATGGTGGAGTTCGCGAGACTGGATTCAATACGGGCTTGCGGTATCGACGACGGCACATCCAAGACTTGGCTTCAGCTTGGCGAGCGTAATAACTTCAATTCTCGGTGAATCTAAGAAGTGTTTAATTTTGGATTTCGATAACACTCTGTGGGGTGGCGTTATTGGAGAAGTTGGTGTCAACGGAATCGAATTAGGACCTGACAGTTCAAGAGGCAAGGCTTTCATTGAATTTCAATTAACAATCAAGGATCTCGCATCTAGGGGTGTCTTAATCACCGGCTGCACTAAAAACGAAATGAAAAATGCGCTATCAGGTCTGAATCATCCGAATTCAATTCTTAAACCAGAAGATTTCGCGGTCATTGAGGCGTCGTGGGACCCAAAACCAGTCGCGATTAAGCGAATCATTGAGACACTGAATATTGGAAGTCGGTCATTAGTTTTCGTTGATGATTCTAAGATTGAGGTGCATGCAGTGAAAACTGAGTTTCCTGAGATTGAGTCTGTGGTGCTTGACTCAAAGTTTCCGGAGAAATACTCAAGCATGGTTTTACGACCAAGATATTTTGAATCATTTAAATTGACCAAAGAAGACATTTCGCGCAAGGGGACGCAAGCGACTCCGCGCGTCAAGAAGTTGGAAAACGCATCAACTTATGACCACATGCAGATGCTCAGAGATTTAAACGCCGTGGCTACTATCGGTAGACCGACGAGCGATCAACTTGAACGAGTGTTGCAGTTGGTAAACAAGACAAACCAATTCAATTTGAACGGTGTTCGACGCACCCCGCTAGAGATTAAGAGATTCACCGAAGACGCCGACTCTCTAGTGCTTGTCGGCGAGTTCAAAGATGATTTGACTAACTATGGCTTGACGACTGTAATCGGCGGCCGGTTTGAGGGTGAGTCGTTCAAAGTTGAGATTTGGGTGATGAGTTGTCGAACCTTTGATCGCTATTTAGAGCATGCGATGTTGTCGGCCTTACAGCGTGAGATGGCGACGAAATTTATTAATGGTTTTAGTCTTGATTTTAAGCGAACCGCTAGAAATCAATACTTTGTCGGTGCTGGTGTTGCATTGGGCCTGTTTGATAAATCTATTGCTGATGGCAATCATCAAGTAGACGGCAGAAAGATAGTCATCTCAAGTGAACTGCCAATGAAAGTAGTCTTTAGATAATGAAATCTTCAAAGGATGTTCTCGATTCATGTAACGAGATATTCAGGACTGTTTTTTCTGACAACACTTTGTCAATTAATGCCGCTACATCGGCATCTGACGTTGCAGATTGGGATTCGCTGGCTCAAATTCGGCTATTAATGGCGATGGAACAAACCTTTGAGGTTCAGTTCTCACTTGACGAAGTAGAAGACCTGCAAAATGTTGGTGAAATCGTTGAATTGATATTGGTAAAAGTCAATCAATGAACTGTTATGGATTTGATGACCTATTTGTTGGTATGTCAGCCCAGTTTAAACGCAAAATTGACGGCGAAATGATTACTAGCTTTGCCCAGGTTTCGGGAGACTCGAACC
>JAPKZT010000291.1 GCA_026393655.1 Actinomycetota bacterium
CCGCGACCGGCCCAATAAACGTCACCTAAATCTGCTGGATTCAACAGTGAAACTGCTTCTACATACGTCATTGCGTCACCAGTTCCAACTGCGATACCGGCGTCGCGTAGTTCGTCGCCAAACTCAATAAGTATGTCGACGAATTCGGTGCCGACTGTCATGTCGAAGATTTATTCGTTGACGAGCGAAGAGATATTTTCGCGAACAAGTTCAAGATCTTCGCGATCTTTTAGAACTGCTCCTAAAGTATCTTCGGCAACGCTGACGGTAAATTCGTTTGCGCCAATAATTCTGATTGATTCAACCCAGTCAATCGTTTCTGCGACGCCTGGGGGTTTTGCAAGTTCCATTTCGCGAAGGCGATTTACGGCCTGAACTACTTTTGAGGCAATTTTTTCGGAGACATCTTTTAATTTCGTGGTGACTATCTCGGTCTCCCGCTCTTGGCTTGGATATCCGATCCAATGGTAGAGACAACGACGTTTCAATGCGTCATGAAGTTCGCGAGTTCGATTTGATGTCAGAATCACAATCGGTCGAGTTGCTGCCTTAATTGTGCCGATTTCAGGAATCGATATTTGAAAATCTGATAGAAGTTCTAATAGAAAGGCTTCAAACTCGTCATCGGCTCGGTCTACTTCGTCGATCAGTAGAACACACGAATCGCCGGCACGAACTGCTTCTAGAAGCGGTCGTTCAAGTAAAAACTCTGAACTGAATAAACCTTTCACGGTTTTATCTTCAGTGAGTTTGGCTTCAGAGAGTGCGCGAATTTGCAGCATTTGGCGGGCATAGTCCCATTCGTAAAGTGCTTGATTTGTGTCGATGCCTTCGTAGCACTGAAGTCGAATCAAACGTCGATCTAGAAGTGGCGCCAGAACTTTAGCGAGTTCTGTTTTACCCACGCCAACTTCGCCTTCAAGAAGAAGTGGTCGGCCAAGTTGAAGCGCGATATGTAGCGCAGTTGAAAGACCGCGATCAGAAAGATAACTAACTGTGCGAAGTTGTTCAGTTAGTTCGGCAACCGAATTTGGAAGTGACTTTGACATTTAGGTTTGAGGCGCCTTGTTGATTTAAGAGATCCGAGCGCGCTTAATTAGATCACTCTGCTTCGGTACCAAGAACCAAATTGCGAATTGAGTCTCCTGAGGTTCGAAGCTTGCCTTCGCGGGCAAGCTTCTGCTTCCATGCTGTTCGAAGATCACTGCCCGGTTCGGCGAATCCATCAAAAGTTATATCTTTCATATTTTTGCACGACTTAGTTGGAGAGCAGTCTTCATCAACTGCGAATTCTGCAGGCTCTGTGCTCGCCCAAAGTGACTTCAATGTTGTTTTAGCGTCGTCTGATTCATTAGTCATTTTTGTGCTCCGTCGTACTAACAGTTACTTCAACTATAACTAAGACGAAGTGTCTGTGGCTTACGCAGATTTTCGTAAGTTGATTGCACTCATAGCTTCGGCAAGGATTGAAACTGCGATCTCTGACGGTGATTTCGCGCCAATCGGCAGACCGGCTGGACCGTAAATTCTTGAGATATCCGAATAGCCACGATAAGCAAGCCAATTGGCTCTTGTGACTTGCATTGTTTTAGAACCAACGGCACCGATATAGCCGACGCGACTATCAAGGGCGCTCGAAAGTGCGCGACCGGCATCTTCAACATTGTGATGCATGATTACCGTCGCGTCGACTGGTGAGAGTCCCATAATCATCCCAGTTGAAATATCTGGGTTTCCTGCCATCGAAACATTCCACCCAATTAGTTGCGAAACTGAATCTAGGGCTTCCGCAATCGGGCCAAACCCAGCGATGACAAGTCGCGTGACTGGAAACCACACATTGATGACTAATTTGCCATCAATAAGTGAGCCAGTAGCACCTTTGGCAAATAGTTCTTGGGCAATTTGCGGTGCGCCGGAAATTGTCTTTACCGTATAAAAATTAAAATTGCTTATTGAATCTGCCTTCGTCTCACAAGTTATGCAAATTGGATTGCGGTCAATCAGCAACTGCCAAATCTCTGATGGCAGTGCAGTTGCCGGTACACAAACGCATGTTGCTTTGCCGCCTTCAGGCACACCATGGATAAGCGCATCAACACCGCTAATTTCAATTTGAAATAATTGCGCATCTTCAAAATGTCTTCGCGAATGATCAATTAATTGGCCGTCAATCGCGTTTGAAAGAACTGAGCCCATCTTTCCGCCACCAGGGGTGATTGCAATCGCACCATTTTTGCCATTGATCTCTGGTCCTGCGTAGTCTGCGACCCAGGCAACATCCGCACGAGTGCCTGCTCTTAGGCATGACAAGACTGTTAAAGCAATCTCAAACACTAATCAAGATGATATTGAATTTTTGGCTTAATAAAGCAGGATTACTGGTTTAACCTGTGGCGATGAGTGTTTTAGTTGAAACCGATGACGAGAATCTAGATGGCGAGAATCTAGAAAGTCCTGCACTGCACGAGGTTGAGTTCTGCGTCATTGACCTTGAAACGACCGGTGGTTCGAATGAGTACGAAGCAATCACCGAAATTGGTGCGGTCAAATATCGCGCCGGCGAAGAGATCGGGCGTTTCACGACACTGGTGAATCCGCAGCGCGCAATTCCTCCGTTTATTGTTTTGTTAACTGGCATCACCGACACGATGGTGACCAACGCCCCCGCCATAGAAGATGTACTTGATGACTTGCTTGAATTTATTGGCGACTCGGTCTTGGTTGCGCACAATGCAAGATTCGATATTGGATTCATCAACGCTGCGCTCGTGCGTGATGGGCGAGAAAAGTTGGCGAATCGAGTGCTTGACACTGTTGGGTTGGCTCGCAGGCTTGTCGGCGGAGAAGTAGAGAATTGTAAGTTGTCGACGCTTGCGGCAAGTTTGGGTTTTGCGCATCAGCCGAGTCACCGTGCGATCAACGATGTGCTGGCAACAGGCGACTTGTTGCACTATTTAATTGAGCGTGCTGCTGGTTTTGGTGTTTATGATTTGGATGATTTCGCAGCGATGTCGAAAATCGGCACACACCCACAGGCTGCCAAGTTAAAGATGACAATTGATTTGCCACGTGGACCAGGCTTGTATTTATTTGTTGACGGCGAAGGTGAGGTTCTTTATGTTGGTAAAGCAACAAATATTCGTGCTCGTGTTCGAAGTTATTTCGGCACTGGCGACTCAAGACGCAAAGTCGGGTCGCTCTTAAAATTGATGCAGAGCATTCATTACATTTCGACCCCCGATGTTTTGTCGGCTGAGGTTCTTGAGTTGCGGCTGATTGCACGCTTGCGACCTCGTTATAACCATGCGTTCACACGCGCTACTAAATATTGCTATGTGCGCTTGACGTGTGGCGAAGTTTGGCCACGGCTTATGGTTACCAAATCTTTGAAATCAGGTTCCGATGACATTTTCCTCGGACCAATTTCGTCGCGGTCAATGGCTCGTGATTTTGTTGACGCGATTGAATCAGTAGTCCCGCTGCGACGTTGCACTGTGCGAATGGGCAAAAACTATCGTGCACCAGTTGATGCGCCAGTATGTTC
>JAPKZT010000066.1 GCA_026393655.1 Actinomycetota bacterium
AAGGCGACGACTTGATTGCGACGATTGCCGAAAAAGCCGAGCAGTCGGGAGATGATTTGATCATCGTCACTGGTGACCGCGATAATTATCAGTTAGTTAGCGACCCACATATCAGAGTTTTATACAACAAGCGTGGCGTCAGTGATTATGCGCTCTATGACGAAGCCGGCATTTTCGAGCGAACTGGTGTAACACCTAAACAATATGCCGATTATGCAGCGCTACGTGGAGACCCAAGCGACAACTTAGACGGTGTGCCAGGAGTGGGCGAGAAAACAGCTGCCAAACTGATCGTCAAATATCTAACACTTGAGAATATTTTTGATCATGCTGACGAGCAGACACCAAAACTCAAACAAGCGTTAATAGAAAATCGTGAGCGAGTGATTCGAAATGCGAAATTGATGGTTTTGCGACGAGACGCACCAGTCGAGATTGATATTCATGATTCGGTGCCCAAGCCCCGGGTAGATGATGTCAAGAAGATGTTTGCAACTTTCGAGTTTCGCACCATGAATGCAAGATTTATTGAGGCCCTTAAGCACTTTCCAATTGATCTCTCGCAAACCTCGGCATCCGATGCGAGTAGCGCGAAGTTATCTGTTGCCAACTCTGACGATCAATCGGCAAGTGTGTTGAGTGCGGTCGTTTCTATTTGCAAGGATGCAAACTCGGCGCTTGCAGTTTTAAAAACTAATTCTGTCAGTGATATTGCCGCAGCATGGGTCGGCGACCCAGGAAGATCTGATTTACTTGGTCTCGCCGTCGTCACTGACAAGACAACTCGTGCTGTCAGTTGGATTACGAAGTCACTTTTAACTGAATCATCTGTGAAGAAGTTTCTTCTCGCAAACTGGCAGTTCCGTGGTCATAACATCAAGCCACTGTTGCGAAGTTTGTTACAACTCGACATTGATCTGAAACACATGACGCTTGATACGGCGATAGCAGCGTATTTGCTCGACCCATCTGAATCTCGCTACGAGATCAGTCAAGTAGTTGAACGCTACGCAGGTCTCGTATTTGACACAATTGCGACGATTACGCAAGAGGGTCAATTGAGTTTCAACACCGTAGATTCAGAAAGTTCATCCAGTGCTCTTGCGGCTAATAATGCATTAGGTGTTTGTGTTGTAGCGGATCTGTTAATCAATGCACTTGAACAACAAAAATTGACCAAACTCTATTTTGACATCGAGCATCCACTTGTGCGAGTGCTCGCCAAGATGGAGTTTCTTGGTGTGCTAGTAGACGTCAAACAGTTGAATGCGATTAATGATCGTTTGACTGGCGAATGCCTGAAACTGACTAAGCATCTGCACCAGATTGCCAAGCAAGAGTTCAACCTCAACTCTCCGTTACAACTTCGCAAGATTCTCTATGAAGACAAGAAGCTGACTCCAGGAAAAAAGAATAAGACAGGACCTTCAACCGACGCGGCAACTCTAGAGAAACTCAAAGATCAATGGCCAGAGTTCATTGAGCCCTTGCTTGAGTATCGCGAAGTTGAAAAACTACGTTCAACATACGGAGAAGGATTGCTATCTTGCGTTGGCGTTGATAAGCGAATTCATGCAACGTTTAATCAAACCGTGGCGCGAACAGGTCGACTTAGTAGCGATCAACCGAACCTGCATAATATTCCGATACGGAGCGAGCAAGGAAAAGTTTTTCGAACTGCATTCGTGCCGCGCGGACAGGCAAGATTTTTGGTCGCCGACTATAACCAAATCGAGTTGCGATGCATCGCGCATCTTGCCAACGATCCAGGTTTGATTGAAGCGTTCAACAACAATGTTGATGTTCATAATGTGACGGCGGCGAATGTGTTTGGTGTTGCGCTAAATAAAGTGACCAGTGAACAGAGGTCTAAGGCAAAAATGGTTTCATATGGTTTGGCGTACGGAATGGAGGCTTACGGGCTTGCGCAGCGATTGGCAATCGGTGTCAGTGAAGCCAGTGAAATTCTTGAGGCCTATTTCAAGGCGTTCCCACGAGTGAAGAAATATATGGATGAAACAGTTGAAGAGGCACGCAAGCGTGGATACACGGAAACATTGTTTGGCCGTCGAAGAACGATTCCCGAACTGCAGAATCCAAACTTTAGAATTCGTCAAATAGGCGAGCGTCAAGCAATGAATTCGGGGATACAAGGACTTGCCGCCGACATATTTAAAGTCGCACTTGTGCGTATCGATGCAGAACTAGAAGCCGGCAAATTTGAGTCGCAACTCGTGTTGCAGGTTCATGACGAAGTGATTCTTGAGGCCATAGCCAGTGAGGAAGTTGCCGTCGAGAAACTCGTGCGTGACACGATGTGCTCGGCAGCCAAACTATCGGTGTCCCTTGAAGTCAATCTCGCATGGGGCGATACCTGGGCTTCGGCCAAATCTTAGAGACCGACAGCCAAATCAAGTGGACATCGGCAAATTGTAAGGCTGCTCGGGTAGGCTAAATCGTCCCATCCGCCTCTCCCATCCACCGAAAGCAACACTTGTGTCAACCGATCAAATAATAATGACCTCCCCAGCAATGGGAACCTTCGACTCAGAAGGAAATTACACTCCTCGAAAAGTTACTGAACGAGATGTTTCGTTTGCAGACTCAATCAACGAAACAATGGTTGAACTAAAAGAAGGAAAGTTAGTCACCGGCACCGTCGTGCGAATTACGCGAGATGAAGTTCTCGTTGAGATTGGATACAAGACCGAAGGCGTAATTCTTAATCGCGAACTTTCGATTCGGCAAGATGCTGATCCAAATACAATCGTTAAATTAGGCGAGAAGATTGAGACTTTGATTCTCACACTCGAAGACAAAGAAGGTCGATTACTCCTCTCCAAAAAACGTGCTCAATATGAGCGGGCTTGGGGCGATATTGAAAAGGTCAAGAACAGCGACGGAACTGTTGAAGGCGTAGTTATCGAAGCAGTCAAGGGCGGGTTAATCGTTGACATTGGTCTTCGTGGTTTCTTGCCAGCATCGCTTGTTGAGTTGCGACGAGTGCGCGATCTTGCGCCTTATCTTGGTCAACGAATCACAGCCAAGATTCTTGAACTTGATCGTCAACGAAATAATGTCGTTCTTTCTCGTCGCGCGCTGTTAGAGCAGAGCCAAAAGGGCACTCAAAGTGACTTCCTTGAGAATCTTACGATCGGCGAAGTTCGTACTGGTCGCGTTTCAAGTGTCGTTGCTTTCGGAGCGTTCGTTGATCTGGGTGGCATGGATGGTTTGATTCACGTTTCTGAAATGTCATGGAAGCATGTTGACAATCCAAGTGAAGTCGTAAAGATCGGCGATGAGGTTTCTGTGAAAGTACTCGAGATTGATCGCGAGCGCGACCGAATAAGTCTTTCGCTTAAAGCAACACAACAAGACCCATGGCAGGAGTTTGCTTCAAGTCATCAGGTTGGTCAACTTGTTTATGGACGAGTAACAAAACTTGTTCCGTTCGGTGGATTCGTTCAAGTCGGTGATGGCATTGAAGGTCTCGTGCATATCTCTGAGATGTCAACACACCATGTTGAGGCACCAGAACAAGTTGTAACACCTAGTGAAGAACTCTGGGTAAAAATTATTGATCTCGATCTTGCGCGTCGTCGAATTAGTTTGTCAATTAAGCAAGCCGCAGAGGGTGGCGAATTGGCAGAAGAATACCGAGGTCAGTTTCAAACTGACGAGCAGGGCAACTGGGTCAGCGGAGACGATTCAACTCGCGAGTCAGCATGGGCTGAGTTCTTTGATCCAAATGCGGTTGCTTCAACAGATGCACCAGCGGTCGAAGTCGCTGATGCACCTGCAACTGAAACCCCTCAATAACCATAAGGAAACTATTTCTTGAGCGCAGGCTCTTTAATTAGCGTCAAGCAAACTGGTCTAGATACGGTGAGATTCAAATGATTCTCATTGGGCTCACTGGCGGCATCGGTTGTGGAAAATCTGAGGTCTCGCGTCTTTTAGAGAAGCGTGGTGCAATAGTTGTCGATGCAGATTTGATTGTTCGAGAATTGCAACAGCCTGGCGCAGAGATCTTTCTTCGCATGGTTGAAATGTTTGGTGAAAAAGTTGTCGCTACCGATGGATCACTAAATCGTGCTGTTGTTGCCAGTGAAGTTTTTAAGGATGCCGATCTTCTTAAAAAATTGAATTCTCTGATTCACCCGGTTGTTCGACGTGTTATGAATGAGCGAGTTGAAGGTCATCGTGCGACTAATAATGTCGTGATTTTAGATATTCCGTTACTAGTAGAGAATCCGCGCGAAGGACTAGATGGTGTGTTGGTTGTAGATCTCGATCCGCAAATCGCAATCGAACGCATAGTTTCGCAACGCAACATGACGATCGAGGATGCCAAAGCCCGAGTATCGGCACAGTCAACTCGTGAGCAACGTCTTGCAATTGCGGACCATGTTGTTGATAATTCTGGTGATCGCGACGCACTTTCGGTACAGGTTGAAGCGGCGTGGTCGTGGATCACATCTCTCCAATGAGCGAGCGAAAATTCGTCGTTGAGTCACCATTCACCCCAGCAGGTGATCAACCGGAAGCAATATTGAAACTTGCCGAGGGCGTAGATCGAGGCGACCGGTTTCAAACACTTTTAGGCATAACCGGATCGGGCAAATCCGCGACAATCGCATGGACAATAGAGAAAGTGCAAAGGCCGACATTGATATTGGCTCCGAATAAATCGTTGGCGGCCCAACTCGCTCAAGAGATGCGAGAGTTCTTTCCGAATAATCGTGTTGAGTATTTCGTTAGTTACTACGACTACTACCAACCGGAGGCTTATATTGCGTCGAGTGACACGTTTATCGAAAAAGACTCTTCAATCAACGATGAGATTGATCGGCTGCGTCACTCTGCGACAGCGGCATTATTAACTCGGCGCGACACAATTGTTGTTGCATCTGTAAGTTGCATCTACGGCATGGGTGATCCGGGCGAGTACCGCGGCAATTTGCTCGAACTGCATGTGGGTGTTGATTATGACCAGCGAAGTATTTTGGCACGTCTTGTTGGTTTGCAATACGACAGAAATGATCTCACTTTGGGCAGAGGAAACTTTCGCGTTCGCGGCGACACAATTGAAGTTCATCCGGCATACGACGAGACAGTAACCCGATTTGAGATGTTCGGTGACACGGTTGAAAGAATCACCGTGATCGACCCCGTGACTGGTGAGACATTGCGTGACTTAACTGAGGTTGTTGTGTTTCCGGCGACTCACTATGTCGCGGGTGAAGAGCGAATGCGAATCGCTATGGCCAAGATTGAGATCGAACTGGCCGAACGTCTAAAGATTTTTGAGGTCGAAGGAAAATTGCTTGAAGCGCAACGTATACGAATGCGCACGATGTTTGATCTTGAGATGATGAAAGAAGTTGGTTATTGCAACGGAATTGAAAACTATTCAATGCACATTGATGGTCGAAATTCTGGTGAACCACCGTTCACGTTGCTTGATTACTTTCCGAAGGATTTTTTGCTCGTGATCGACGAAAGCCATGTTGCGATACCCCAACTACATGGCCAGTTTGCAGGTGACCGAAGTCGAAAGCAGACATTAGTTGAACACGGATTTCGATTGCCATCAGCGATGGATAACCGACCTCTGCAATTTGAAGAGACAATGGAGAGACTTAACCAATGTATTTTCCTCTCTGCGACGCCAGCGAAGTTTGAACTCTCGCTGAGTGATCAAATTGTTGAACAGATCGTTCGACCTACTGGATTAATTGATCCCGAGGTAATGGTGCGACCAACACTAGGACAGATAGATGACTTGATAGAGATGATCAGATCTAAAACTGCTCAAGGTGACCGAACTTTAGTTACGACTCTGACGAAAAAAATGTCCGAGGATCTTTCTGAATATTTGATCGAACAAGGACTCCGCGTTCGTTACTTACATTCAAATATTGACACCATTGAAAGAATCGAAATATTGCGTGCGCTGCGGCTTGGTGAATTCGATGTATTGGTCGGGATCAACTTATTGCGTGAGGGTCTTGACCTTCCAGAAGTGTCGCTGGTCGCGATATTAGATGCCGATAAACAAGGCTTTCTTCGAAGTCAAACTTCACTTATCCAAATGATCGGTCGCGCTGCACGAAATGTTGACGGTCAAGTGATCATGTACGCCGACAATCGCACACCAGCAATGGAGTTCGCAATCTCCGAAACGGCTCGAAGGCGAGAACTACAGATTGCCTACAACCTCAAACACGGCATTGATCCGCAGACCGTGCGTAAGGCGATCGGTGACATATTGTCGGTTCTTCGCCCTGCGTCTGCCGGTGCCAACGGAGCGCCTTATCCCGGTAAAGGAAAGCGCAAGGATCACGAACGAGACAAAGTGATGCGTGAATTGAGAGCACTTCCAGATGGCGAATTGGCTCGTCTCATTGCGACTCTTGAAGAAGAAATGAATCAAGCCGCTGAAGAATTGAAGTTTGAATATGCAGCCCGTCTGCGTGATGAAGTTAAAGAATTAGAGCGCGAGCTACGAGATGCGCACTAACAGTTTGTAGCCTGCCTGTGATGGCAAATCAGATAGTCGTACGCGGTGCTCGTGAGCACAATTTAAAAAACATCAATGTCGAGTTACCGCGCGACAAATTGATTGTCTTAACTGGGTTGTCGGGCTCGGGTAAGTCAAGCTTGGCGTTTGACACGATTTACGCCGAGGGTCAAAGACGATATGTCGAATCTTTGAGTTCTTATGCTCGTCAATTCTTAGGTCAGATGGATAAGCCGGATGTCGATTTGATTGATGGCTTATCACCAGCAATTTCAATCGATCAAAAGTCATCATCTCGAAACCCAAGATCAACAGTCGGCACGATCACAGAGGTTTACGACTATTTAAGACTTTTATACGCGCGAATAGGTGTGCAACATTGTCCGAAAGATATGACAAAACTCTCGC
>JAPKZT010000139.1 GCA_026393655.1 Actinomycetota bacterium
GGTAAGTGGATGGGGATGAAGTAGTCGCGGCGACTGCACTCCTCGCAAACCGCTTTGCCGTCAGTTTCTAGACCCTTCTACCTATACCTATATAAATGTATAGAAAACCGCTGGAGGTTTATCGGTGTATTCGGTGTGGCCACGGCGCAACTTTGCCCACTATCCGTTTAACTCGCGGAGGGGATGATTTCTTGCACGAGGGCGTCGGGTGCCTCCCAGTTGCGCAAGTGACGGTTGCTAGCGACGCGAACAATTTTATAACATCCTGCATCGCCCGCGTCACCCTGTTGTCTAGCTTCAGTCGATCTCTCAGTGGATTAACCCCACGCCGACGATTCACCCCGGCGAGAGCTTGACAAATTTTGATGCAGCAGAATTGCAAATTTCTTATTCGTCATATAAAAACTTAGCAATAATTAAATGTACTATGACTGACCCATTGACTAAATGAACTGAATTTCTCATCTTGAAGTCTCTATAAGCACCAACTTAAACTATATCATATGTACCATAACTGTCTTAAAATTATGAAATTTTGAGAATGTTCCACGTGGGACAAAAAAATCGGGAAAATGCCATGTGCTACACTGTACGTATCAGCAAGTTTTTGAAGCAAAAGTAAGTCAGAAATCACAAAAATTAGGAGACACCATCGTATAAAACGCCGTCTCAGAACAGGGGATAACGGATGAAAAATACACGAAAAGCAACAGTACTAATCAACAAAGTAGGGGGTTCGAAATGATGAAAATTAGTGGGATCACAGTTAATGAGTTGAGGCGCGTTCTAGAAGTTACCCAGATAATTATCAAAGACGAATCTAAAGGCGGCGGGGTAACCCTTTCGGTTATTGATGGTCTGCGTAGCTGGGTAATGGTTGATAATTATCACCAGGTAATGGTTGTTGGTGAGCCTGATACTTTTGAAGGAATTTTTGTCGTACCATTAACAATTGTCAAGTTGGCATATTGCTCTCATTTGAATAACGAGTCAGAAATAGAACTTCAGATCTCGGATAATGTTGCCAAATTTATAGTTGGGCCAAGTTGCGCCGAGTCGCCATTGTTGAGTCAACGCGACACCTTCATTGACTTTGATAAAAACGATGCAACAGTAGCCAAGCTACAAAATAAAGAATTGATGCATATGATCGGCTGCGCAACTGATTGGCCTTCTGGCGTTGCGGCAGGCGAAATAAAAAAGGTTCCATCGATTGCTCGCATAAATTTCGAACCGAACGTGATTGAAATTCTCACAGAATTTGCTGAGGCGAAGTGTCAGCGGGTAAAGATTTCACAGGCCGCCGAGATATGTGGTGACGCTGGCCAATTTGCAGTTAATCGCGACGCATTGCGAATGGTTATTGAAATGTTTCGTGGCAGTTACGGCGATGACTTGGTTGAAACCGTAACGATTTATGCGAATATCAATGCTGGTAACCGGATGTTAATTGAAGGCTCAACTTGGAAATTGACCTTGAATCGAATTTGGCTAGGTACTGCTAAATATCGCAAAATGCTCCCTGAGATATTAGAAAAGAACAAGGTTAAATATTCAGTTGCCAAAGATAATTGCATCGTCGCAAAATTTGACAACAAAACCGTGAAAATTGATATTTTAGATGGCGATTCCCCGGTTGCTAGATGCGTAATCGAAGAAAACCTTAGGGTAAAAGAGAATCCTGAGATTATGTCTGAAATTCTTAAGTCGAACAAAAGCCTGGAAAGAAAATCGAAGTTTTATATTGAGAATAAAAAACTTGTCTCCCAACTAGATTTTGAGTGCGAAAATACCCCAGATATTTTTTCAGAGATTTCTGATTTTGTTGCTGAGGTCATAAATTTTGAGCCATATGTCAAGATTCTCGGTTCGCTAAGTGCAACCTATAAAAAGCCAAAGTTAGCCAAAAGCAAAGGGGTTTGATTCATGAAGCGATTATTGCCGTTATTTTTTATAGTCGCCATATCCTCTTGCGGATCGTCAAACACCGACTCGAGCACTTCGGTTGCGGTGACTCAAACACCAACTATTGAAACCACATTACTAGTCGAACCCGATGTGCTTTTAGCAAACTGCAGTGGGAAGACAAGCATGGATGCGCTTGACTCATTCGATGCGTCAGGTTGGGCTGGTCAGGCGCGACCAACAGAAATATACCCGAACCTACTTTCGCCGTGTACTCAAAATGGTTGTGGCGACAAGATTGAGGTTTATGAATGGACTACTTGGTCTAGTGATGTCGCTTCAGGTAAAGGCAGATGGGGTGCCAATACTTTCGAACCCGACGCTTGTTCAGAAAATTACGAGTGGCACGACATTGTGATCACACTAGACACACCAATTGATGGCTACTTCACTCAAATGCATTGTGATTCTTGTTGGATGAAATATGTCGGTCCGGTAAATCCGAGACAATTGTCGATGATCGAAAGGGAGAGTGCAGGTGCCCCCGGTTGTGAAGATTTTAGTTGGGGTGGTGCGTTGCCGTTTCAAGAATGTCAATCGAGTCCATTTATTCAATTCATTCAGAACCAACTCTCAGTTCTTGGTTATGCAATTTCTAATAACACTGGCGAGTTTGGCGATGGAACATGGTACGCGGTTATGCAATTTCAGATTGACCACCGAATTGAAAAAGACCAAGGAGTAGTCGGTCTTGCAACTTGGCGCGAACTTTTCAAAGGTGTCGGATTACCTGGCCATGATTTAAATAATGACGGCCTGATAACACCCAACGAGATCGTCTTTGACTAACTCTCGAATAAGGATGCAGTTTTGAGAGATTCAAGCTTCCAGTAGAGGGGCGGTTGCCAAATTAGTCATCCAATGAGCAATAGTTAAGAAGCACGGAAAGTAAT
>JAPKZT010000203.1 GCA_026393655.1 Actinomycetota bacterium
CTGCGATGACCAAATCGGGCACGGTTTCTGGCGCAAGTCTCTTCAGCAAAATTTCAAGTTGGTTACTGACAACGAGTCATCAAAGAATTGGTCGACTGATGGTTTCAGTTTCTCTATTGTGGACACTTGCTGTTGTTGTCGTTGGAATAGTTCTTGGTGTCGAAAGAATTAGTACAGCAAGTGATTTAATCGATGCAACAAGTGCGACACAATTGTTTTCAATTTTTCGTGTTGGTTTAATTTTCGGTTCAATTGCGCCAATAACGCTCGGTATCGCACTGGCAATTGTGCCAATGCAGATCGGCAGTCAAGTTCTTGCTTTTGCGAGAGCGGCCGCGTTTGGTGCTTACCTTTGGTTTTTCGGAATGATCATTGTCGGTGTTGCATATCTTGGTAACGGTGGGCCTGGTGGCGGTGACCCACAAATGGTTGATCTGTTTATTCTTGGTTTGGGGCTAGTTATAGCGGGGCTATTAGTCGTAAGCGCAAGTATCGCGACCACCATTCTCACATCGCGTCGCGCTGGGATGACACTTATTGATGCGCCGATTTTTGTTTGGTCATCACTCGTGACGAGCGTTTCGCTTATTCTCACACTTCCAGTTATGGCCGGCGCATTAATTTTTGTCGCAGTAGATCACACTTACGAGCGAGCAACATTCGGTGCAACCGATGGAGTCAACGCTTGGATTGGTTGGGCACTGACCTCACCGCAAATATTTTTGCTAGCAATTTCAACTCTTGGCGTACTTGCACAAGTAGTTGCAACAATGAATAAAGGTAAGCAACCACTACGTGGAGGCCTGTTTATTGGTATTGGTGTGATGAGCACGGCTTTAATCGGCACCGTGACACAATCTTTTTATTCGTTACGTCTAGACGGCAACCTTAATGATGTTGCGAAAAGCCTTTTGCCGTTTTTGATGTTTAATGCACTTCCAATGCTCGGAGTATTGATCGTGCTCGGTTTGTGTTTGTTGGCGATGAAAAATGAAAAGGCAAAACCCAGCGCGGCGTTTGTTCTTGCGTTCTTTGGTGTCGGCATGGTGTTTACCGGCATGCTCGGAAACGCCTTGTTGCGGATTAATGATTTGAAATTATCAAACACAGTGTTTGAAGAAGCAGTACTCATTTATATTGGTTACGGAGTGGTGCTGAGTTCGTTCGGAGCGATTGCTCATTTTTGTCCAAGAATCTGGGGTCGAAAAATGCCAACTATGCCGGTCATTGGCCTTGGCCTGATCGGTGTACTCGGTGTTGTGTTAGCCGCTTTGCCTTATTACATCGCCGGCTTCACTGATCAACCTGCAGCCCGTATGACAGGCGAGTTGGGCGACAACAGTCAAATCTGGAACTCTGTCGCAGCGATTGGTCAAGCAATATTTTTAATTTTCATATTCGCTTTCATTGGTCTAGTTGTGAAATCATCGCGTTCGGGCGAGATCGCTGATGAAGAAATTTTTGAAACGGTTCAGGCAAACTGATGAGCACTAATTTATGAGCACCAACGCAACAGCACTAAATTCAGGACCAAAAATTGTGATGCGCCGTCAGGCTTTAGTTTTAAGCGGTTTGATGTCGGCAGCCAGCGCAATGTTGATTGGTTCGATGCTCGCAATCTGGTTGCAGTTCAGGGCTAATGCACCGCTAAGAGAATCTTCGGACGGCACCAAAATGTTGCGCGACTGGTTGCCAGAAAATATCAAGATCCCCGAGGTTGCGACCAACACGATGATGTTGACGTTTGCAATCACTTGCATCATGGTGCAGTGGGCGAGTTATTCTTCGCGCCGCGCAGACTCAAAACACACAACACTTGCACTCGCAGTTGCATTACTGACTGAGATTGCTCTAATTAATGCCCAGGTTGCTGTTTATATGCAAATGGATATTGGTGTTCGCGACAGCAGTTACACGATGATGTTTTATGCGGTAACAGCCACGATGACCACGCTGATAGTTATCGGTTTGGGTTTCACGCTGATGACGATGTTTAGATCTTTCGCTAGTCGCAATAGCGATCACGATTTGGTGCTGGCTCATAGTGTTTATTGGTATTCACTCGCTGTGATTTTTGCAACGATGTGGTTCGTTGTGTACGTGCAAAAGTAGGGATGATGTTTTCGACAGGATTTAAATACTTCTTGGGTGTGACCGTGCTTTCGGTCGCGGCACTGATCATGTCGTTGTTTGTCTTAGATCAGGTTGCCATTGCGGGTGTCGCGATCAGCATGTTGATTGTTGTTTCGGCGCTTTTGGCTGGCATCGCTGTTGTTACTCGTGACGGACAAACAACAACAGCAACTCCAGATGCGTCAAAAGAATTAGTGACTCAAAGTATGTGGCCACTGGTGTCGGGCGTTGGCGTGGTGTTACTCGCGGTCGGTCTTGTGACTTCGTCGTTGGTTTTCTTCGCAGGATTAATCGTGTTGCTGGCTGCGCTTGCCGAGTGGATGGTGCAATCTTGGAGCGAACGGGCTTCGAAAGATACAAATTACAATGCTCTCGCTCGCAAGCGATTGCTTAATCCAATTGAGTTTCCGGTTCTCGCAGCACTCGGCCTGGGTGTTGTGATCTATTCGTTTTCACGAATAATGCTCACGGTTAACAAAACAACCGGCGCATCGTTGTTTATCGTTTTTGGTTCGCTTGTCTTAATCGGTGGAATTTTGTTTGCAGTTAAGCCCGATTTGAAACGCTCGCTTGTAGTGACGATTTGTGTGCTGGGTGCCGTCGGTATTTTTGTGGCGGGCATCTTCAGTGCAACTAATGGAGTGCGCGAAGAATTAGTTGCAGCAAAAGCAGAATCACATGAGTTACCAGAATGTGGCGCAGAGCGCTCAGAGCATTTTGACAAAGACGCCACTGGCACATTGTCTTTGCGCAGTTCAATAGATGCAACTATTGAACTAGTAGACGGCAAATTGGCAGCGAGAGTTGTTGGATTTAATCAACCTCAGAATTCTGTGACAATTCGACGTTCAACATCAACCAATTTTATTTTTCACAATATGGATTCCAACGAGTATCGACTGGTGGCAAACCTTGGTACTAGAAAACTTGCCGAGCCAGAAGGCGCAACCGAAAAAAATTTAGTCTGTACCCAGTTAACGGCTCAAGGTTCTGAGCAGTCACTAGTACTAAAGATAGACAAGCCAGCGACGGTTGGAACTTCATATACGTTGAGTGTTCCAGGTATTGAAGGTCAGAGTATTGAGTTGGTCGTGCCGTGAATCACTCTCAACGACATCGCAACTTAAAGAATCATGTGGCTAGCGTTTTGCTTGTGGTTGGTAAAACATATCGAAAAATTCTTGGTGTTGCGGCGTTCTCAGTAGTCGCGGCTAGTTGCGGCAAGAATTCTCCGCAGGATACTTGGCAACCAAAAGGACCGAACGCGAAAATTATTGATGACTTGCAGGAGCCTGTTTTTGCAGTCGCTGGAATTATCGGAGTAATTGTTGCTGTAGTGATCGTCTACACCGTGATCAAATACAAAGACCGCGGCCAGCCAATTCCTGAACAGACTCATGGCAAACCAGCGCTTGAAATAACTTTGACGATTATTCCGGCGCTAATTCTTGCCGTAGTCGCTGTGTTTACGTTTGGTGCAATCTTCAAACTTGCCAAAACTGATGACACCGAAATGATTATTAATGTCACTGGTCAGCAGTGGTGGTGGGAGTACGACTACCCAGCACAAAATGAGTTCGGCATCACGCAGCCGATCATCAGTTCTGGTCAACTTGTGTTGCCTGTAGGCACAAAAGTTTTATTGCGTGAAACTAGTCGCGATGTCATCCACTCATATTGGATACCAGCGCTTAACGGTAAACGTGACGCTGTGCCTGGTCGAGTTCAAACACTTCGTTTAGAAGCTGACGCACCAGGAATCTTCGCTGGTCAGTGCACCGAGTTCTGTGGGCTATCACATGCCAACATGCGAATGGAAGCAATTGCATTGAGCAAAGCAGATTTTGCGAAGTGGGTTGCTAATCAACAAGCACCGTATATAGCGCCAGTGAAAGACTCACTTGCTCAACAGGGCGAAGCAGTGTTTTTGAACCAGTGCGTGCGTTGTCACCAAGTTAATGGTCTGATGCGCGCCGACGGTACACCAGCAATTGCTGCTCCAGACGAAAACGTTTGGTCAGGTGCTGCGCCAAACTTGTCGCATCTAATGTCTCGCAATACTTTTGCTGGCGCGAGTTTTGATTTGCTTTCAAAACAATGTCGAGATGAAGTTTGGAAAGCTTCGAGCGATGTAATTGGCGCGAAGTATCTCGCCGGCGTTTCAGAAGATTGTTTGAATCAAAAAGATTTGCGTTCTTGGTTGCGAAACGCACCTGCGATGTTGCCAATGTACGCCAACCCAACACAATTAGAAGCCACTGGCGGTAAGTATCGTGGCATGCCATATCTTGCCTTAAGCGAAGATGACATCAGCAAACTTGTTGCTTACCTTTTAACCTTGAAATAACACGAGAAACAGAGAACGATTTATGGCAATCATTGAACGCGAAACAGATGTAGCAGTGACTAGCACTGGAACCGTGACGCCAACCTCAACATACGGAGTCCTCAAGCGCCCAGTTGCAGCGACTGGTTGGCGATCATGGGTGTTTACTGTTGATCATAAAAAACTCGGCTTGATGTATGGCGCCACGGCGATGTTCTTTTTTATTGTTGGCGGAGTTGAAGCCTTACTAATTCGATTGCAACTTGCAGCACCGAACGGCAAAGTTTTAAATGCCGACCTGTATAACCAAATGTTCACAATGCACGCAACAACGATGGTGTTCTTGTTTGTTATGCCGATGGCAGCCGGGTTCGCAAACTATTTCATCCCACTGCAAATTGGTGCGCGCGATGTGGCGTTTCCGCGTATAAATGCACTTGGTTTCTGGTTGTTGCTGTTCGGCGGAATTTTCATCAACTTGTCGTGGTTTTTGGGTGGAGCTGCAGACGGCGGTTGGTTTATGTACGCGCCGAACTCTGGGCCAGTATTTTCGCCTACTCATGGAATTGACTTCTGGGCTTTTGGTTTACAGATTGCAGGCGTGGCCTCACTAACTGGCTCGATCAACTTAATTGTCACAGTTCTAAACATGCGAGCACCAGGCATGACATTAATGAAAATGCCGATTTTCACTTGGATGATGACAGTTGTGCAGTTCTTGTTGCTATTCGCGGTGCCCGTAATCACTGTTGCGTTGTTCTTGCTTTCTTTCCAACGCAACTTTGGCGCACGATTTTTCGACGTCGCTGCTGGTGCAGACCCATTGCTGTGGCAGCATTTATTTTGGATTTTCGGTCACCCAGAGGTTTATATTCTTGTGTTGCCGTCATTTGGAATCGTCTCAGAAGTTCTTCCAGTGTTTTCCCGCAAGCCATTATTTGGCTATCCGTTCGTTGTGTTCTCTGGGGCCGCAATTGGTTTTGTCGGTTGGGGCGTTTGGGCTCACCACATGTTCGCTTCGGGGCTCGGACCAGTTTCGGTTGCAGTCTTTTCGTTGACAACAATGGCCATCGCAGTGCCCACTGGTGTCAAGATCATCAACTGGACGCTGACAATGTGGGGCGGCAAATTAGTTTTCTCAACTGCGATGAAGTTCTCGATCGGTTTGATCGTGCTGTTCACGGTAGGCGGTCTTTCTGGCGTGACTCACTCTGTGGCTCCATCAGACACGCAACAAACTGATACGTATTACATTGTTGCGCACTTTCACTATGTTTTGTTTGGCGGCGCCGTGTTGGGCATCTTCTCAGGTTTTTATTATTGGTGGCCAAAAATGTTTGGCAAGATGCTTAGTGAACGCCTTGGCAACTGGAACTTCTGGTTGATGGTGATCGGAATGAACCTGACATTTGGTCCGATGCATATTCTCGGCTTGCAAGGCCAACCTCGCCGAATGTACCAGTGGACAGAAGCGCGGGCTGGAGAAGGTTTCTTTAATTTCGCATTTTGGAACATGGTTGCGTCAATCGGATCGTTTGTACTTGCAGTAGGCATCTTGTTGTTTTTGATCAACGTCGTGATCACCGCGCGTAATCCGACAAAGTCACCGCTTGACCCTTGGAACTCGCGAAGTCTTGAGTGGATGACAAGTAACCCTCCAAAAGAGCACAACTTTGATGTGATTCCAACAGTGCATCACCTTGATGAGTTCTTCCATCGCAAATACGAAGAAGATCCTGATACGCACACAATGCGACAGATTGCTACAGCCGAAGAGATTATGGCCGAGCAAGAACGCAATGCCGACAAACATATTCATATGCCGTCGCCGTCGTATTGGCCGATAGTTTTGGCTGGCGCGGTTCCAATAATCACCTTCGGGATGATCTTCTCGCATTTAATTGCTGTAATCGGCGGAGTGATTTTATTATTCGCCGCCTTCGGTTGGGCACTAGAACCAAGCACGGCGCCTGAGTCGGATTTCGAAAATAACTCCGCACTTGGGACCGCACTTGACAAGGTTGGCCACTGATGACTGATGCAGTAGCACAAGGCCACGAATCAAGCACGGGTATTTCTAATATCAAATTAGGCATGTGGGCCTTTTTGGGTTCAGAATGTTTGTTGTTTGGCGGTTTGATATCGACTTACATGCTTTACCGAGGTCGAGTAACCGGTGGTCCACGACCATCGCAGATTTTTGATATTCCGTTTACTTCAGTAAGCAGCTTCGTTCTGTTGATGAGTTCTTTAACAATGGTTTTGGCTGTGAGTGCAGCACACAAGAACGAAGATCGCAAAACAAATCTTTGGTTAACAGTTACTGCTCTGCTGGGTGCAACATTCGTTGGTGGTCAGGTTTATGAGTTCACTGCGTTTTACAACGAGGGTCTCGGCTTTTCAACAAGTTTATTCGGCTCAAGTTTTTACACACTCACTGGGTTTCACGGTGTGCACGTCACAGTAGGAATCATTATGTTGATGGCACTAGTTGGGATCTTCAAACGCAGTGAGGTGCCTGGCAAAAAAGCCGAGGTAGTTGAAATGATCGGTCTCTATTGGCACTTCGTCGACATCGTTTGGATCATTATCTTTACTCTTGTTTATTTGATTCCGGTTTGATCATGACTACAGACACGACACACACTGCAACAACTGCCGAGCATGCAGAAAGTCATGGCATGAGCAACGCAGGTTATATTCGTATTGCAGCGATCTTGGCGGCAATTACTGCTCTTGAAGTTTCAACTGTTTATGTTGATTTTGGTCCACTATTTTTGCCCGCGCTATTAATTATGATGGCTGTCAAATTTATAATGGTCGTAAGTTATTTCATGCATTTAAAGTTTGATAATAAGTTATTTAGTTTTATGTTTTACGCAGGGCTCATTTTGGCTGTCGGTGTATACGCAGCCTTTCTTGCGACTTTCCATTTTTTTATTCAATAACGACTTAGCCTAAAAATATGATCGCTATATTGGCTGATCGGTTTACTAGCGAACTGATAAATCCGTGGCGATTTCAGCCGCATCCAGAAGTTTGGCTTTTAGTGGTTGCTGTGTTGGGCGCCTACATCTACGCATTCCGTGTAATTGGCCCAGTGGTGGTGAAGGCTGGCCCTGTCATCACGACAAAGCAACGCAATGCATTTATAGCCGCAATCTTGATGTTGTGGCTGGCTTCAGACTGGCCTGTGCACGACATCGCCGAAGAATATCTCTATTCGGTTCACATGTTTCAACACATGGTTCTCTCGTATTTCATGCCGCCACTTGTATTATTGGCAATCCCAAAGTGGCTATTTGAATCTGTGTTCGGACACGGACGTGCTCGACGAGTGATCTCGTTTTTAGCAAAGCCAGTAATCGCCGGTGTCGCATTCAATTTGATAGTGATGATCACACATATTCCAGATGTTGTGAACCGCAGCGTTTCAAATGCCCCGATGCATTATGGCCTGCATGTGGCGTTGGTGCTCACGGCACTTCTTGTATGGATGCCAATTTGTGGACCTGATCGACAATTGCATTTGCAATCGGGTGGAAAAATGATCTATTTATTCTTGATGTCAGTTGTGCCGACGGTTCCGGCTGGATGGTTGACGTTCGCCGAAGGTGCTGTTTATAAACATTATGACATCCCAGTAAGAGTGTGGGGCTTGTCAGTTACAACTGATCAACAACTAGCAGGTGCGATAATGAAAACCGGTGGATCATTTTTCTTGTGGGCGATCATTATTTATGTCTTTTTTAAACGATTTACTCCAGAATTTTCGGGTGACCGTTCATATCGCCAGATAAAAAGTCATGAAGACGAATCTGTTTTAACTTTTGGCGACGTTGAAGATGCTTTTGGTCGAGTTCCCCCAGCACCAGACCCAAATGTTAAAAGTTAGTCAGACCACTTAAAACTGATTACGGCTAACGCGCACACTGCGAATGCCCAC
>JAPKZT010000046.1 GCA_026393655.1 Actinomycetota bacterium
AATAGAAGAACCAGCAAAACAAATTATTTTTATTCTTCTTGCAGATCAAATAGTGCCGTCATTGACGACGTTAAATTCGCGCTGCGTGACAATAAATTTTCCGCGTCTTACAGATCAAGATGTGGCTGACAGCCTGATCAGTGAAGGTGTGTTTCCGGACACGGCTTTAATGGTTGCAAAAGCAAGTCACGGCAATTTGGATCGAGCAAGGCTTCTTGTAACCGATAGTCACTTGCTACGCCGACAAGAGTTGTTCGCAACTATCGCGATGAGACTCGATGGTACGGGTGCGGCTGTAGTCAAAATCGTTGCTGAAATAGTTGAGCAACTTGAACAAGCCGCAAGTGCACTTGAAGTTCGACACGTGCGCGAAATCAAAGAACTTGACGATCGCGTCGCACTGACTGGCGAACGGGGCAGCGGACGAAAAGCAATCACAGACCGACACAAGCGCGAACTTCGAAAACTACGCACAGACGAACTGCGCAGCGGCTTAGGCCAGTTTGCAAAAACTTATAGTGATCTGATTTGTGCCCAACCAGAACTTACGGATGGTGACGAAATCATGTCGGCGATTCGGTTGATCCATAAAACAATCTCCGCGCTAGGTCTCAACACCAACGAGACTCTCGCACTGCACGCGCTGCTGCTTAAATGTCCGTCACTCAGTGAAGTCTCACGCAATATCACTTCACTCGTCGGCTAATGATAATTGAAATTGGTCAGTAGAGTTAAGCGTCACGCCCGGGTAGCTCAGTGGTAGAGCAACGCACTCGTAATGCGTAGGTCGCGGGTCCAATTCCCGCCTCGGGCTCCACTATAAAAATTAAGCCTGCTAAAAAGATTCTTAAATTCAGTTGTTTGTTTAGATATCGTTTCGGTGTGTGGTCTTCATTATTAAGTGCAATGAGACCGCGCCAGTGGAGTAAAAATGGCTTGGTAATTGTTGCGGCGTTAACATCGGGCGACGCTTTCGAACTTAAGGTTTGGCCCAAAGTCATACTTGCGTTTGTAATTTTCACTTCACTATCAAGCGCTATGTATCTGATAAACGATTTATGCGACAGAAAAATGGATGCAAACCATCCGAAGAAAAAAAATCGATCAATCGCATCAGGCGAATTATCTCCGAAAGCAGCATTAGTAGCAGCGGCATTGCTTGCCGCTGTCGGATTATCTGCAGCATTCACTCTGTCTTCAAATTCTTTCTTAATCGCACTAAGTTACATAATTCTTACGGTCTTGTACTCAACAAAACTAAAATTGATTCGAATTATTGAGATTCTTGTCGTATCAAGTGGTTTTGTCTTGAGAGTAATCTTCGGAGCTTCAGTGATTAATGTACCAACTTCAATTTGGCTTGGTCTTTGCATTTTTTTTGGTTCGTCAATGATCGTGGTAGCGAAACGGCAAGCAGAACTACGTTTGCACGACAAGCAATTTGTGCGATCAGTAATTTTAAAATATAGTGAAAAAACTCTTCGCAACACTGAATTTTTTGCTGGTCTGTGTCTGTCGGTTACATATATGTTGTGGACATTCTTCGGTCAAGAGGACATCTACAAACAACGATTTCTTTTGATTATTTCTTCAGTTCCGTTTATCGCTGGCGTGGCAAGGTTCTTATTTGTTGCTCAAAACTTCGGGGTTGAAGAACCGGAAGAGTTTTTAATATCAGATCGCATCATTCAAGTTTTTGGAACATTTTTTTTGATTCTTCTAACAGCAGGTCTCTTTATTAATTTGTAGTACTTTCAGCTAATAGCGAAGAAATAAGATCTACATATTCATCGAGTCCTGAATGTGCCTCACCCACTTGAGTTTGGCGATTAACAGTTCTTATTTTCTCAAGCCCGATTTTAAGTTCAGCCAGATCACCTGGGCGCACAAGGACACCGGTTGTTGGTGAATCAATCAAGGTTCTTACTCCTGGCAAATCGCTAGTTACAAGCGGTATTCCGAGGGCCTTAGCCTCAGCCTGAGCAATTCCGAATGCTTCAAGCGAATTTATCGACGGAAACACAAAAGCATCAATTGACGCATAAAAATCTGCCACTTTAAGTTCGGGGATAAATCCAATGATCACAATTCGCTGGTCCTTGGCAGAACTCTCTAGAAGCTGCTTGTAAATCTGTTCACCTTCTGAACTGACCGGGTTACCAGCAATCAAAAGCCTGTCGTCAATCCGTGCTATTGAACAAAAGGCAGAAACTAGGTTAAGAAGACCTTTCTCGGGTGCAATTCGTCCAAGAAAGCCATAGTGAAAGCCAGAGGACCTTCGAAATGATGGATTCAACGATCTGCGCACTTGTATCGGAGGTGCAATCGCAATAGAACTTGTCAAAACAGATTTAAGCCGAGAATTAATTGCGTAATCGTTGCTGGTTACGAGCGAAACTTTAGATCTTCTTATAGATATTTGACTACTCAAATCTAAAATATTCTCGATTCCGCGTCCGAGAAACGTATCACCAGCCACCAGGTCACAATGATAAGTAATCAGTTTTGGCGTTGACGAAATTAAAGAAATCAGTCCTGCTTCAAGCATCGGCGCATGCAAGTGAAGTAAGCGTGCGCGTTTGGCATAGCGGTTTACTAAAAAAGGAAAGGTAAGACTAATCAGACCATTAGCAACTCTCGCTATCACACTCGCACGAACCACATCAACACGGTTTATAGTTTCAAATTTCATCAATGATTTATCGTGTCGTTGACACACCACACAAACTCTTACGCCTCGTGACGCCAATTCTTCTGCGACTCGCCTAGCGACGTCAGTAAGGCCACTTATATGTGGTAGATAATAATTAACCGCAAAGACATAATCATATTTTTTCCTCC
>JAPKZT010000302.1 GCA_026393655.1 Actinomycetota bacterium
CCAAAATTTCTAGACAAACGAATCGGTTTAAATCGCTTATCAGTTGCGGCAATTTTTTGAAGCAATGGCCAAGTTTTGTCCTTAGACCCATTTTCGACTATCAAAACTTCAAACTGATATTTTTTCAATTTATTCATTACGGTAGTTAATTGCCGTGCTAGTTCGATAACACAGTCTTCTTCGTTATAAGCCGGAATGACAATTGAAATTAACTTTTTGCCTGAGGTCATACGCCAGCCATGAACTCATCAATTGTTGAGATCATGTAGTCAATCATTTCATCAGTAAGGCCCGGGTAGACACCAATCCAAAAAGTATTTGTTGTGATGATGTCGGAGTTTGTTAGGTCACCGACTACTCGATGTGGGATATTTTGATACGCAGGCTGTTTCAGTAAATTGCCTGCGAAAAGTTGGCGAGTACCAATTCGACGAGACTCAATGTGCTGAACCAAGTCATACCGCTTAACTGGCGCGCCGGGTCGAACCGTTAATAGAAAACCAAACCAACTTGGCTCCGACTTTGGGGTTGTCTGCGGAAGAATAAAGAACTCTTCGTATTTTTTTAGACCTTGATACAAGCGATTGAAGTTTTTTCGACGTGCGGCGATGAACTCTGGGAGTTTTTTGAGTTGAGCAACGCCGATAGCCGCTTGCATATCGGTAAGTTTTAAGTTGTAACCGATTTGAGAATAAATATGTTTGTGGTCATAACCATACGGCAGGCCACCAAGTTGCCAATCGAATCTTCGGCCACATGTATCGTCGTGACCGGTTGGACACCAACAGTCTCGACCCCAGTCGCGTAGTGACTCTACGATTTTGCGCATACTCGCAGTTTTTGCTTGAACACAACCACCCTCCCCCATCGTCACATGATGTGCCGGATAAAAACTTGCAGATGATAAATCGCCAAACGAACCAACTGGCTTGCCGTCATACATTGCACCAACGGCATCGCACGAATCTTCAATAACGAAAAGATTATTTTCTTTAGCGATTTGCATCACTGCGTCTAAATTAAACGGATTACCGAGTGTGTGCGCCATGACTATCGCCCGTGTCTTTGGCGAAATTGCAGCCTGCATATTTTCAGCAGTTGCATCATACGTTCCGAGTTCGCAATCAATAAAAACTGGTATCAATCTGTTTTGAACTATCGGGTTAACTGTTGTCGGAAACCCTGCAGCCATTGTGATCACTTCATCGCCATCAACTAATGCGCGCTTGCCGAGGCGATCAGACTTAAGCGCTGAAACTGCTAACAAGTTCGCCGATGAGCCTGAGTTGCAAAGCATTGCGTGTTTGACACCCATCACTTTTGCAAATTCTTCTTCAAATTCGTGGGCAAACCGTCCAGATGTCAGCCAGAAGTCAAGTGACGAGTCAACAAGATTCGTCAACTCTGATTCATCAAATACTTTTCCCGAGACTGGTATCTGTGAAATACCTCCTAAAAACGGTTTCTTAGGAAACGCCACATCGTAATATCGCGCAGTTAAATCGAGAATTTGCTGCCGCAGTGCGTCTTTCTCCAAGTTACTTTTATCTTCAGCCATGATCAACAAATCTAACGGATCAGGGTGTCGGCTTCGTGACCAGATTGCACAAGACGCAGGTTGCCAGCAGCGTCGCGCTCAAGCACAGTGATACTGCAATTATCGAGACTACGAATCACCAGACGATCATCATTAAATAGTGCCCCAATCACAGCGTTGATCGCAATGAAGTGAGAAAAAATAACCGTATCGCGCTCAATTGCACTAATGAATTCAATTATTTGATTTTTGAAATCAATATAATTCTGGTCAAGGTCAGACCACTTGCCTTGCGTAACTTCACGCAACCAAACAACACGTTCTGCCATAGCCAAACCGCTGGGCGAAGGAATTTCAGTTACTTCGACACATACCCGCAAGGGCAGTGCTCGTAATTTTACAAACGCATCCGCAGTCTGTTGACAACGCAATAACGGACTCGAAATAATTTCAACTTCGTTACCCGCGAAAATTTGATCAAGTTTTCTCGCAGCATCGTTTGCCTGATTGCGACCAAGATCATCTAATGCTGGGTCAAGCGCAGTATCCCATCCAGCAGATGCGCGCCCGTGCCGCACTAACGCAATACGAATACTTTTCAAATCATCACTCAGCTATTCAAATATCCATCGATCGCTAGGTGGCCCAGTCTCACCTTGTTTAATAAACCACTCGGTTCCAAACGCAAGTCTAAAAATATCGTCAGTCATATTTAAGAAAAATGATGAATCTGTGATCTGACTTTTGTGACAGGCGATCGCCAACTTTTTTTGGTCACAATATTTCTGCACATCGACACGATGTGATATTGCACTCTCTGGTTCACCCATTGGATTGCCATCATCTGCCGGACCATCTGGATCAAAATCGCCGATGCCTTCTGTCTCACTCAGAATCTCAGGATTACTTAACGCCATTTCACGCATCCGCCGAAACGCATCTCTGTTAGTTGTCATCTCGAAGACATTTTTTACACCAGCAAGGCTCGCAGCAAGATTACCGATTTTATGAACAGCAATATGATCCGGGTGCCCATAGTTGCCGTGCCAGTCGTAAATCGTTAATGCATCAGTATTTTCTTCTCGCAAGATCTCTGCAAGTCGATTTGCGGCAACTTCGATGTCGATATTTATCAAAGCCAGTGGATCTGCGTTTTGTGGCCAACCGGTCATCCCGGAATCTTTGTAACCGAGCATTTCTACACGCGATATTCCTAAAGCTTTGGCTGACGCTGTGACTTCTTTTAACCTGCGATCTACGAGAGTTTCACCAGGTTGCAAATCGCTCGGCACCTCACCGTAAGCACCGTCAGTTGCGACAACTAAAACAACCCGATGACCTTCTGCGCTCGCTCTGGCGATTGTGCCACCGGTTGCCAGACACTCATCGTCTGGGTGCGCATGAAAGCAAACAAGTGTCGACATTGAAACTAAACCTAACTGAATAATTCTTTGACAATGCCCCGTGCTAATAATTCATCAATATTCTTAATTCCCCATTTTGTTAATATCTCGCGAGAGTGCGCACCTGCATGCGCCGGAGCATCTGGCATCGGAACAGTCGTGCGAGAAAATCGTGGTGCTGGCGCTGGTTGAACTGCACCCGCAATTTCGATGAAAGTTTTACGCGCGACATTGTTCGGATGCTCTGCTGCCTCGCTCATGGTTAGTACTGGCGCAAAGCACACATCAGTGCCTTCCATTATTTTGCACCATTCCTCGCGAGATTTAGTTAAAAATATTTCGACTAACCGAGCCTTGAGTTTCGGCCACATTGTTTTGTCTAGTTGTGCTGAAAAATCTGAGTCTCCAGTCAAACCAATTAGACGCAATAATTCTGCGTAAAACTGGGGCTCAATTGATCCGATTGAAATATATTTTTTATCTTTGCATTCGTAGACGTCGTAGAAATGAGCACCAGTGTCAAGCAAGTTGGTGCCTCGAGAGTTTTCATCATGCATACCAATATTCTTCAAACCCCAGAACATCGACATCAAAATTGCAGAACCATCGACCATCGCTGCGTCGACTACTTGACCCAGTCCACTTCGCTGCGACTCAAGCAAAGCACAGACAACGCCATACGCCAGCAACATTCCGCCGCCGCCAAAATCACCGACCATATTTAACGGTGGAACAGGTGCCTGCCCAGCCCGACCAAAATGTGCCAATGCGCCAGCAAGCGAAATGTAATTTAGATCATGACCAGCCGAATTTGCGTATGGCCCGTCTTGCCCCCAGCCAGTCATGCGACCAAAGACAAGTTTTTTATTTCGCGCCAAACAAACATCTGGCCCAATGCCAAGGCGCTCCATCACACCTGGGCGAAAACCTTCAATAAGAGCGTCGGCACTGGCGACGAGTTGCAACAGTGTTTCAACGCCATCTGGATGTTTCAAATCAATTGCGATATTTTTGCGACCTCGTAACATCACATCCCAGTGCGCACTGCTAACGGGCGCATCACGTACCGCTTGCACCCGTTCAACGCGAACAACTTCAGCGCCCATATCGCTGAGCATCATCGCCGCAAATGGCCCAGGCCCTATGCCCGCGATCTCAATTATTTTGTAACCAGCTAATGGACCTCTGGATGGATTATTCACAGTGGTCAATTTTTTAACGCGAAGTCAG
>JAPKZT010000050.1 GCA_026393655.1 Actinomycetota bacterium
AAGATCAATGGAAGCAAGCCGAAGGCTTTACTCTGACGTATCTTCCGTTTATCGCTCGCGCAATTGTTGATGCCCTTGCCGAGTATCCAAATCTCAATGCGAGTATCGAAGCCGACAAGTTGGTCGTTCACAATTATGTCGACCTGGGCATTGCTGTTGATCTTGAATTCAATGGATTGCTAGTGCCTGTTGTACGCAGCGCGGACGGCAAGCGGTTGCGTGCGATCGCTCGCGAAATTTCTGATCTTGCAACGCGTGCTCGCGGCCGGAAATTAACCCCAGACGAAATTCAAGGTGGAACATTTACGATTTCAAATAACGGATCTGCTGGTTCTGTTCTAACGATGCCGATTATCAATCAGCCACAGGTTGCAATTATGTCGACCGATGCGATTGTACGTAAACCAGTTGTCGCCCGACTTAGCGATGGCTCAGAGAGCATTGCAATTCATCCAGTTGGCAATCTTGCAATGAGTTGGGATCACCGTGCGTTCGACGGAGCATACGCAGCCGGATTTCTCGCAAAAGTAAAACGAGTTCTTGAAACACAGGATTGGTCAGCGGAGATCTAATTCGTGTCGCGCGAAGATACAAAAGGTACAACGAAACTTAATATTCGTTGGCTTGGCAAAGTGCCTTATCGCGAAGCACTAGCAGTGCAAACTGCGATGTTCTCGCAGTCATCAAATCAGCATTTGCTAATGCTCGAGCACCCACATGTTTTTACTTATGGTCCGAGTGCTGATCTGAAAAACAATTTGAAGTGCGACCCAAAACAAGTTGGCGCAGAACTCGTAAAAGTCAATCGTGGCGGTGACATCACGTACCACGGCCCCGGCCAACTAGTTGTGTATCCGATACTTTCGCTTGAAGCGAAGCATGGCGTTGGCGGGCCAGCCGATCTGCAGGCATATGTTTGCGGTGTTGAGCAACTTGTGATTGACACGCTTGCTCATCTTGGTGTGGTTAATGCTGGTCGTTTCGCTGGCTATCCAGGTGTTTGGATTGATCATCAGTCGGCAACTCCGAAAAAGATTTGTGCAATCGGTGTTCGAGTTTCGCGTGGGCGCACGATGCATGGGTTTGCATTGAATGTTTCGACAGATCTCAGTTATATGCGTGAGCACATCGTGCCTTGTGGAATCGCTGAGTACCCAGTTACATCGCTCGCCGAACTTGACTTTAACTTTTCAGTTCAGCAAGTTGCCGATGTGGTTTCAAAATTGGCAGCCAAGCGTTGGACAAGTGGCGAATTTGATCGACACGATGTGGCGTGGACAGCAGCAACAGAAAATCCTAATGCCGAGTCAAATATCCAGATCACCGAGCGCAAACCTGAGTGGTTGCGTCCTCATGTGAGTCATGGTGCTGAAGTCTTGGCAACGAAAAAAACTTTGCGTGACTTGAATCTTGTAACTGTTTGTGAAGAGGCTGGTTGTCCGAATTTGTCAGAATGTTGGGCTGACGGCACCGCAACGATGATGGTTCTCGGCGAGCGATGCACGCGTGCATGTGGCTTTTGTTTAATTGACACTCGCAAACCACTTGCGCCCGATGTGAGTGAACCGCTTCGTGTTGCTCAAGCCGTTCTTCAAATGAATCTTGAACACGCTGTTTTGACAATGGTCGCGCGCGATGATTTACCTGATGGTGGAATGGCGCATGTTGCACAGTGCGTTCGTGAAATTCGACGCATCTCACCAAAGACACGTGTTGAAACTTTAATTTCAGACGCCAAAGGCACTGATGCACTCGATGCAATTTTTCTTGAACGACCAGATGTCTTGAACCACAACATTGAAACAGTCGCACGATTGCAACGTCAAGTTCGTCCGTCGGCAGGTTATGCGCGAAGTTTGTCTGTCTTGGCGCGCGCTCGCGCCGCTGGTCTGGTGACGAAATCTGGTTTTATGTTGGGCCTTGGTGAAACACAAGACGAAGTTGAGGCAACTCTGATTGATCTTGCGTCTGTTGGTGTTCAGATCGTCACAATCGGTCAATATTTACGACCAACGCAAAACCATCTACCTGTTGTGCGATGGGCAGAGCCAACTGAGTTCACGAACTATGCCGCGTTTGGCGAAAAACTTGGCATCAAGCATGTTGAAGCGAGTCCGTTGACAAGATCTAGTTATCATGCCAAGCATGCAGCCGAGCAAACTGTTTCTGTACAACTCGTGAGTATTCGATCATGAACATCACGATGCGCAAAATAAATCGCATAACTGTTGATGTTGTGAACGATTATCAAAATGGTGTGTTAGTTAAGTGAGCGGTTCGGTTGCAACCAAGAATGCGGGTGCGCTTTATGCGTCGCGAATTTCGCGTGTGCGCCAAGAGATGCAACGCCGCTCAATTGACGCCACATTGCTGAGTATCGGCCATGATTTGCCGTATCTAACTGGTTATTACGCAATGCCCCTCGAGCGATTAACAATGCTTGTTGTCACGCACGAGTCGGTGGCGGCGTTAGTCGTGCCAAGACTTGAAGCCCCGCGAGTGACGCCATTTGATGATGTGTTTCGCATTGTGCCGTGGGGCGAAACCGAAAACCCAGTTTCAATCGTCGCAAAACTTCTTGTCGGCGCCAAAACTATTGCAGTCGGGGATCAAATGTGGGCAAGGTTTTTAGTTGAGTTGATGAGTTTTGTAACGAATGCAAAATTTGTTCGCGCGGTTGATGTCGTCGGCCCAATGCGCATGGCCAAAGATGCAAATGAGATTGAAGCGCTTCGTTTAGCTGGCGCCGCAGCCGATCGTGTAGCGATGCAACTTCAGGCTGGCGAAATTGCTCTCGTTGGTCGCACCGAAGCCCAAGTCTCTGCAGATATTTCGGCGCGATTAATTGATCAGGGCCATGATGTCGTAAATTTCGCAATTGTTGCAGCAGGCGAAAACGCGGCGAGTCCGCATCATCATGCTGGCCCACGAGTTATTCAAGAGAATGAAATCGTATTATGCGACTTCGGCGGCATGATGAACGGCTATTGCAGCGATATCACTCGATGCGTGTTTGTCGGTACACCATCTCGAAAAATTACCAGCGCATATTCTGTGTTGTACGCAGCACAAGCGGCTGGCGTTAAAGCCGGTGTAGTCGGTGCAACTTGTGAGTCGGTCGATGCAGCAGCGCGCAAAATTATCGATGATGCTGGATTCGGCGATTTTTTCATCCATCGCACGGGTCACGGCATTGGAATGGAAGCGCACGAAGACCCGTACATGGTCAGCGGCAACAAGTTGACAATTGTTGCAGGTCATGCGTTTAGTGTCGAGCCAGGTATTTACTTGCCAGGCAAATGGGGAATGCGTCTTGAAGACATTGTTGTCGCCACCGATGCTGGCCCAGTGTCAATGAACAATGTTGATCATTCGTTAGTGATTTTGAATTAATGCGTCTCGATGCGGCCACATTTTTATTGCAGTGGGCGACGGGCGGCATTGCGTTTCTATGGTTCACACTTCGTAGTCAAGAGATTTCGTCTGGTTACTCAAAATTATTGCGCGGTGTATTTGGCTCGCTTGCAATTTTCGCGGTTGCCGCGGGTTTCTTTTTTGACAAAGTTCTAATCCGTGAACTCGCCAGCATTGCCGTCGCTTTAACTGCTTTTGCGACACTAGCCAAAAAATCTGCAAAATTTGATTTGGTTGCGGTGGCAATCGGCGCAGTCGGATTAGTTGCTTCCGTAGTTGCAAACAACAGTGCAAATTTTGTTGATTTGTTGCGAGTAGTTGTTGGTGCGGCATTTCTTGGTGCGGTCACAGATTTGATGTTGCTCGGACACTGGTATCTAGTGCAACCAGGCATGACGCGAAAGTTGCTAAACGAACTGACAAACGCGGTGCTCGTGATTTGGCCACTCGAAATTGCAGTAATGCTTTTACCAACCGGAATGATCAGCGTGCTCAATGGCACGATTGATGACGGCTGGAACGGCATCCTTGGATATTTCTGGGTTGGGTGTGCCGCACTAACTGGTGTGCTTGCGTGGTTCACTCGCGCAGCATTGAAAGAGCGAAGTTACTCAGCAGTAATGGCGGCAACTGGTTTGAGTTATTTGGCGATCCTCACAGCTTTTGGCACAGATCTCGT
>JAPKZT010000061.1 GCA_026393655.1 Actinomycetota bacterium
CATGTAAAGCACAACCGATCGCAATGCCGATTCGCCAGCACCAGGCATTCCCGCAACTGCGAGTGGCATCAACACGAAACCGCCCTGACTAATTGACGAATAAGCGATCATCCGCACGATGTTGTGTTGCTTGAGTGCAAGCACATTGCCAACTGTCATCGTGAGTGCAGATAACACCCAAATAAATGGCTGCCAGACATCTTGCGCCAGCGGAAAAGCCGTATAGATCAAAACAACTAACGCCACGAAACCAGCGGCCTTTGATGCGACCGACAAGAAAGCCGTAACTGGTGTTGGTGCACCTTCGTATGTGTCTGGCGCCCAAGTATGAAATGGAACCGCTGAAACTTTAAAGGCAAAACCAACAACAACGAATACAACCGCCAGTGCGTGCACGGCAGAGAATTCGCCGTCAACAGTAATTTTTGAAGCAATGTCGACTAGCAGAGTTGAATTGGTTACTCCGTAAAGAAGTGACATTCCATAAAGCATTACAGCGGATGCGAAAACACCGAGCATGAAATATTTGACACCTGCCTCATTGCTTTTTGCATCACGCTTGCGCCATGCCGCCAACATGTAAGCAGGAATCGAGAGAAACTCAAGTGCGACAAAAATACTTACAAGGTCGCGCGCTGATGTCATCATTAACATTCCGAGCAAACTTGTTAGTAGCAAGAACCAATATTCTCCTCGCCAGTATTCGCCTTCTTCGACGTGCGAACTTGATAGCAGAACTACTACATATCCTGAGAGTAGAAACACGCCTTTCATCACGAGGCTGAAATTGTCGACGACATATCTTCCGTCAAACATTGACCGAACTTGAACGTCTGATAATGCCAGCGTCAGAATCGGGATCATTGCCGCAAGCAAAGTAAACGACGAGACGGCCGACAATAGCCATTTCTTGCGATCATCAATGAACAGATCCAAAATCAACACGAGACAGAGCCCACCGGCGAGAACCAACTCGGGTGCCAGCCCGTGATAGTCAACAGTCGGCGCAACCCACTGCGCGGCGAGGATGTTCAGATTTTGCAACTTAGCCCCCGAAAGCACTCAAAGTTACTTGCACTGCTGGGTCAAGCACTTTGAACAATAAATTTGGCACGATGCCTAACACAAGAATCGCAATTAGCAACGGTGTCCACGCAACCCACTCGTAGATAGTCACGTCATGAAGTTCATCATGATTTGAGTGACCGTCATGTGCAGCGTTTTTCGGTGTGCCGAATGCGATGCGCTGATAGAGCCATAATAAATATGCTGCAGCAAGAACAGTTCCGAGTGCTGCAATCACCATGAATACTCGAAACACCGTTTCGTTTAAACCAGCGGCTGGGCTATAAGCCGAAAGAATTGCGGGGAACTCGCCCCAGAAGCCGGCCAAGCCAGGTAACCCGAGTGACGCCATCGCACAAAACCCAAAGATCCAACCCAGGTGAGGCATTTGTGTAAGCATTCCGCCAAGTTTTGAAATTTCAAGAGTGTGATAGCGCTCTTTGACGCTTCCAGCGACGAAGAACAACATTCCGGTTATCAAACCGTGAGCGACCATACCGAACATTGCTGCGTTGATTCCAAAACTTGTCAGAGTTGAGATGCCGAGCATGACGAATCCCATGTGAGCAACAGACGAGAAGGCAATTAATCGCTTCATATCTGTTTGAGCGAGACAACCAAGTGCGCCGTAGATGATTCCGATGACGGCGAGACCGCCGATGTACGGCGCCCACTCGCGTGCTGCGATCGGCAAAATTGGTAACGCGATTCGCACAAAACCGTAGGTGCCCAGTTTGAGCAAAATTGCAGCAAGAATAACTGAGCCCTGCGTTGGCGCTTGAGTATGTGCGTCGGGCAGCCAAGTGTGAAATGGAAACATCGGTACTTTGACTGCGAAGCCGACAAACATTCCAGCGAAAATCCAAATCTGAATATTTTTACCGATGCTGCCACTGTGCTCAATTAGATAAGGAATGCTGAAACTCTCTGCGCCTGTTTTGAAAAACAGCGCCAAGAATGCGACAAGCATCAGCGCTGAGCCGAACATTGTGTAAAGGAAAAACTTGATTGATGCATATTGGCGTTGCTCGCCACCCCACACACCGATCATGAAAAACATCGGCAACAATACGAGTTCGAAAAACACGAAGAATAAAATTAAATCTTGGGCGATGAATGTTCCGGCCATCCCGGTTTGTAAAACAAGTAATAGCGAAAAGAAAGCCTTTGGCTTACCGGGGCTCGGCACATGATCGAGCGAATAAATCACAACCAGCAAAGTGATGACCATGCTCAATAGATAAAGCGGAAGACTGATGCCATCTACGCCAATAAAATAAGAACTCTTAATTACTGAAATCCATTTTTCATTGGCAACAAATTGCATTTTTTCTGCGTGATTGAAATTAAACTTAAAAGCTGTGTAAATGCCAACTGCGAGAGTCGCAATTGACGTGACTAGTGCAACCAGTTTTACCGATTGGTCTTGGGCTTTTGGCATCAGCATCATCAATACGACGCCAACCATTGGCAGGAATGTGCCGACACTCAGCAACCAGTTGTTCTCCTGCAACATGTTCATATTTGTATTCTCCCTTTTCCGACTAGTTACGTATTAATAATGACGAGGACGAGCGCAGCAACTGCGGCTGCACTAAACAATAAAGCTCCATATTGACTTACTTTGCCAGATTGAGTTGGTTGTGCCGCGGTGCCGACTGACTTAGTGAAAGTTGCAGAGTTATTTACTGTGGCATCGACAACACGTTGATCAATATTCTTGTAAACCCAACCTGAGAGTTTTCTTGTTGAGTTTGCGATGGCGTGCAATATGCCGTCCAAGATATTTTGGTTGAACCAATACGCGGCGCTCGCAATTGGATATGCAATGCTCCGAACAATAACTTTCTCGTAGAGAGCATCTAAATAGTATTTGTTGACCAAGAATTTGTGGCCGAGTCCGAGCAACTTCACGCGCTGTGTGAGGCCAACAAGTCGAGGATCTCGCTTTGTAAACAATCTGGAACTAATCAACCACGAAATTGCGATACCCATGAAAACAATCAACAAAGAGAGCGATGCCTTAGACCACATAAATGGCGCGTGATGTAGCTCTGGTGCAAACTCACTATGGCGCGGCTCGACCCACATTTTCATTCGTTCCCAACTTTCACCAAATGGTGTGGCATTGAGAAAACCAGAACCGAGTGCAAGTACCGACAAAATCATCAATGGAACCGTGATCAATAAACCAGACTCGTGCGGTCCGTGATCTACGACCGAATCGTGCGAATCGTGCGCGTCGTGCGTTGCGTGTGCGTTATGCGAATCGTGAGATGTGTGGCCGGCTGATGCCCCGCGCGGTTCACCAAAGAATGTCAAATAAGTTGCTCGCGTCATATACGCAGCCGTCATGAACGCA
>JAPKZT010000233.1 GCA_026393655.1 Actinomycetota bacterium
AAGCGAACTGAAACATAAGCATCACCTTGCGAGGCGAGATATCCATTGACACGCAAGAAGCCATAGCCCTCATCACGCAGATCTAGATAGCCAGAAACTTCAATCGGGTCATTATTGATTGGCTCGTTAGATTCTTGAATTTCATTCGATTCATATCGGTCTGCGCCTTGTGGCCCATCGTCACGTGTATTGCGAAAGCCACCTGGTGTGCGACGACGACGGTTGCGATTGCGATTGCGATTGCCAGCATCTTGATCGTTGTAATTTCGCGGTGGATTATTTCGATTTTCGCGATTATCGTTTCGCGGTTCACGCGGTTCACGCGGGCCCCGATTATCACGAAACTCGCGGTTGTCGCTGCGAGATTCGGTCTGCTCAGTTCGCCGACGAGCATCAGGAGCAATTGGTGTGCCCTCATGCTCGGCGAGTTCAATCTCCCATTCGGATAATGACTGACCGTCAGCACCAAGCGCAGCAACTTGCGAACTTGTCGCATTCTCTGAATCTGACTTTGCTGACGAACCAGACGCGCGCGAAGATGTCGGCGCAGGCGCGGCAGCTGCGGGCGCGGCGGGTGCAGGCGCGGTCTGTTCGAGAATCATTTCAATAATCTCTTCTTTTTTTGCACGACCCGCTGATTTAACGCCAAGTGCTTTGGCGATCGCCAGAAGTTGGTCGCGATCTTTTGCTTCGAGTGCCGATTGTTCGAGGGCTCCACTAGCCACAAATGCCTACTTTCAGGGCAACAATTATTTGCCGCCCAATTTGCCGCTCATTCTCAATATGCAGTTGCACAGATCGGTTTGCGTTGAAATGTGTCTGCCAAGAAATGGCGGGGACTCGCTCGGGAACCCGAGCAACACAACTCTAGCCGACTACTTACTACTTGGCAACAACAGTTTCTGCAAAAAAATTTAATGACATTTTGCTACAAATGCCTGAACTGACTTCAAATTATTTGGTAGTGAAGTGATTCGCTCAGGACGACTCATTAAGTCGGCAAGGTGTTCTGGCAACTCGGGTGTCTGACCCGTTGCGCGACGCACAGCATCCGGAAACTTCGCCGGGTGTGCAGTTGCCAAAGTAATTATTGATTGATCTTTTGGATAATTAACACCGATGCTTTGCCGAGCCGCAGACAAGCCAACTGCAGTGTGTGGGTCGATCAACATCCCCGTTTGCTGATAAACATCTTTCATTGTCGCCAATGTTTGTTCATCGTTGCAGCGGTAACCCGCAAACACGCCAGAGATCCACTTTGCATAAATACTTGGAGTGACGATCAATTCGCCAGTGCTGCGAAAATCTGTCAGTTGTTTTGCAGTCGCCGCACCATCGCGATTATTCATTTCAAACAACAACCGTTCGAAGTTCGACGAAACCTGAATATCCATGCTCGGACTCAGAGTTGGCACGACCTCATGTGCCGTCATCTGCTGCGACTCAAAGAATCGCGTCAGAATATCATTGGTGTTTGACGCCACGACAAAACCGTCAATCGAAGCGCCCATCTGCTTGGCAATCCATCCTGCCAAGACATTGCCGAAGTTTCCGGTCGGCACACTAAATACGGCAGAGTCGCCAAGTTTTTCAAGTGCAGTGAAGTAATAAACAACTTGCGCCATCACGCGCACCCAGTTAATTGAATTGACTGCTGAAAGTTGATTTGCGTCGCGAAACTTCTGGTCGTTGAACATTGCTTTAACCAAGTCTTGGCAGTCATCAAATGTGCCATCTATCGCCACAGCATGAACATTCGGCGACATCAGTGTCGTCATCTGGCGACGCTGCACATCGCTGACTCGATTATTTGGATACAGCATCACGATGTCAACATTGCGACAAGAAGCGACGCCGTCAAAGGCTGCGCCGCCAGTATCGCCGCTAGTCGCACCAACGATCATCACTCGCTCGTTGCGTTGTGTCAGAACATAATCAAACAACTTGCCGACTAGTTGCAGAGCAACATCTTTAAACGCCAAGGTCGGGCCGTGAAATAACTCGAGCAGATATTCATCTGGCGCAATTTCGATCAACGGCGCTACTTCTGGATGGCGAAATGTTGAATATGCGTCAACACATAATTGTTGAAAAACTTTGGCGTCAATTTCGTCGCCAACAAATGGCGCCATGATGCTGGCCGCGCGGTTCGCATAGGTAGCGTTCAATTTTTCGTCAGCTGATTTGGCAGGTGCGGGCCAAGTCTGCGGCACATACAACCCGCCGTCGCGCGCCAAACCCGCTAGTAAAACATCACAAAAACCAATTTCTGGCGCAGTGCCACGCGTCGAGATATATCGCATTATTTACTAGCCAGCAACAACACGCAGCAATGCGCCGACATGCTTTACGACATCTAGAGATTTGAATTCAGCGAGGCAACTTTGCACGGCTGATTCTTTGGCATCGTGCGTCAAGAAAACAAGTCGTGCATCAGAACCAATGCCGTCTTGCTCGGCTGCGCGAATACTGACACTATTGCGGGCAAACACACCAGTTACGGCATGCAACACACCTGGTCGGTCAGCAACTTCAAGCCCGATCATATATTCACAGTTTATTTCGCTGATCGGTAATAATTTTGCATCAGTAAACGCTCCGAGTGGCGCATGAGTACCTTTACGCAAATTAATTGCGGCATCAATTACATCGCCAAGCACCGCCGATGCCGTCGGTTCGCCACCTGCTCCACGACCATAAAACATCAATGATCCAGAAGCACGACCGTCGACAACTACAGCATTGAAACTTTCACGAACTGTCGCTAGCGGATTCGTAAGTGGCACAAGCGCTGGGTGCACGCGAACTGAAAGTTTTGAGCTTTTGCTAATTAACTCAGCAACGCCGAGAAGTTTTACAGCAAAACCAAATTTACGCGCAATAGTGATATCGGCTGCAGTAATTTTTGTAATTCCTTCGCAATAAACATCGTCTGCGCGAACAGTTGTACCAAATGCGATGCTGGCGATGATCGCAATCTTGGCAGCGGCATCATGACCTTGCACATCTGCAGTTGGGTCTGCTTCAGCAAAACCGAGCTGTTGTGCTTCGGCAAGCGCAACTTGATAGTCGGCACCGAGTTCACTCATCTTGGTGAGAATAAAGTTTGTCGTGCCGTTGACGATTCCCATTACACGAGTAATCGGCTCTCCGCGTAAACTTTCGCGCAACGGTCTAATTAATGGAATACCACCGCACACAGCCGCTTCGAACAACAAGTCGGTGCTGGCGGCATCTGCAGCGCTAAATAACTCGGCACCGTGACGCGCAAGCAGGGCCTTATTGGCAGTGATAACTGGTTTATTCGCCTTAAGGGCAGCAAAAATAAGTTCTGAAGCGGGATCAATGCCGCCCATCAGTTCAACCACCAAGTCAACTTCAGATGACTGAACAACGGCATAAGGGTCACTAACTAGCACTGCACCTTTAGGCAACCTGTGCTTTTTCTTTGTGTCGCGAATGCAAACCTGCGCGACTTCAAGACGCACACCACTGCGCGCCAAAATATCGTCTGATTGTTGACTAACTAACGCAACAAACGCCGAGCCAACAACCCCGTGACCCAGCACACCCAGGCGTACAACATGGGCGCTCGTGTCCGACGGCATATTTATAAGCTATCTGCGACGTCAAGATTGACGAGATCAATAAATGTTTCGCGTCGAACGACTAATCGTGCCGAGCCCTTACAAACAAAAACAACTGGTGGTCGAGTGACTTTGTTGTAATTAGAACCCATGCTGTGCCCGTATGCGCCAGTAACTGGAGTCGCAATTATGTCGCCGACTTTGTAGCCCTTTGGAAGCAACGCATCATCAATCAAAACATCACCGCTCTCACAATGTTTGCCCACGATGCGCGCGTGTTCGGTGCGGTCATCATTAATTCGATCTGGTAAAAAAGCTTCGTACCCCGAGTCGTACAGCACCGGTCTCGGGTTATCGCTCATGCCGCCATCGACTGCGACATATGTGCGAATTCCGGGCAAATTTTTTATTGAACCAATCCGATACATGGTTACGGCAGCAGATGCAACTATCGCCCGACCCGGCTCAACAAAAACTTTTGTACCTGAACGTAACTTTGCCGTCGCAGGAGCAAGTGCTTTTGCCCACTGAGTGATTGTCGGTGCGTGCTCGCTCTCAACATACGCGACACCAAGACCACCACCCAAAGTCAGTTCGGCTACTTC
>JAPKZT010000001.1 GCA_026393655.1 Actinomycetota bacterium
GCAAGTTGGTCAGCTTCAACCTGGTGTACTGCGAATAATTATTCATGAGGGTCGCAATCGACAAATTCGCAGAATGTGTGAGGCTGTAGGTCACCCTGTAGAGCGACTCGTGCGAGTGCGTATCGGCCCGTTGATTGATCGTACGTTGGCGCCAGGTTCGTGGCGTGCATTAACTACAGCAGAAGTCGTTTCATTAAATCAAGCAACAGCAAACTGACACACGGGTAGAATTTTGAAGTGGTTATGCGTCGCGCCAATGTAATGGGCCTTGGATTAATCGGTGGATCTTTGGCTTTGGCTCTAAAGAAAAATGGCTTTCAAGTATCAGGTAGCGACGAAAATATCGAGACTTCCAAATCGGCGCTAGAGCGCGAAATTATAAGTGCGATCGGTGTTGATCCACTTGCAGAGATCAGTTTTGTCGCAACACCAGTGTCGTCGATACCAATGCAAGCCGCGATCGCACTTGCACAAACTAAAGGCATAGTCAGCGATGTCGGTGGGGTAAAAGCTTCTGTTGTTGATGCAGTTCGTGACCCAAGATTTGTTGGTGGGCATCCAATGGCCGGTAGCGAACTCGCAGGGCTTGACGGTGCAGATGAAACTTTGTTCGAGGGCGCAGTTTGGGTGTTGACGCCTTCCGTCGAGTCTTCAGATGAAACTTTTGAAAAATTGGCAAAAGTTATTACTTCGCTTGGCGCCGAAATAGTGGTTCTTGACGCGCAACGTCATGATCGGCTTGTCGCTGTGGTTAGTCACTTGCCGCATTTGACTGCGGCAACGCTAATGGGTCTTGCTCATGTAACTGCCGAAGAACATGTCGCAGTGTTGCGACTTGCAGCGGGTGGGTTTCGTGACATGACTCGCGTTGCATCTGGTCAACCACAAATTTGGATTGATATTTGTCGTGAAAACCGTGATGCGATCTTGGATGCCTTAGACGGAATGATTTCTGGTTTGACCGAGATGCGAAGAATTGTTGACAAGCAAGACAATGAACAGTTGCTAGTGCGCTTGCAGACTGCTCGTTCAGCGCGAGCGAATTTGCCTGGTCGTGTGCATGAACTTTTGGATGTGTGCGAAGTGCGTGTGCCGATCCCTGACCGTTCTGGTTCTGCTGCCGAGATTTTTACACTTGCTGCAGATCTAGGTGTAAACATCGCCAACTTTGAAGTGTCGCACTCGGTCGAAGGAGATCGCGGAATTCTTGTTTTGATTATTGATAAGGCGAGTGCCGAAATGTTTCGTGGCGGTTTGATGGCTCGAAAGTTTCGCCCAACAGTGCAAGCGGTTTCATGACCGAAACTGGTCGCGAGCGATTAATACAAGTCCCTGGATCAAAGTCAATTGCCAACCGCGCATTAATTTGTGCGACGCTTGCTGTTGGTCGATCAACTATTTCGAACTGCGCGCCTGGTGACGATACTCAGGCGATGCTTGAGGCGCTCAAAACTTTGGGTGTCAAGACTGATCAAGATGGCACGACTGTCAGAGTTAACAGCCAAATCAATCTTGGAGATACACAGCCACTAGAACTGCAAACCCGACTCGCCGGTACGACATCGCGTTTTTTGACTGCGCTATGTGCATTACGCGTCGGTCAAACAACTATTGACGGGTACGCACCATTAAGAAAACGCCCCATGACCGGTTTGCATGATGCACTTTCTTCGCTTGGTGCGTCGGTTCGAAGTTTGGATATCGCAGGTCATTTGCCAGTTACCGTGGGGCGAGGCAATTCGTGGCAGGCGCGCATCGCAATCGACTCAACAACTTCGAGTCAGTTCACGAGTGCGTTGATGATGATTGCGCCTTATCTTCCATGCGGTCTAGAGATTGAGCTGCGTGGCGAGGTGATTTCGCGTGGATATTTAGATATGACCGTTGCTGTTATGCGAGCATTTGGCGCTCAAACCGAAATAGCCGGAAACGTAATTTGGGTGAGCCCCGGCACATATCGTGGCGTTGATTTCGCTGTTGAGCCTGATGCTTCATCGGCGTCTTATCCGAGTGCGATTGCGGCAATAACTGGCAGTCGAGTGACGATCGCTGGATTGAATCGAAACAGTTTGCAACGCGATGTTGAATTCTTTGATGTGCTCTCACGAATGGGTTGCGAGGTTCGCCAACAGCAAGAGGGCATTTCAATTACTCGTGACCCGGCTCAGCAACTGCGAGGGATCGCTGTAGATATGTCGCAGATCAGCGATTGTGTGCCGACGCTTGCAGTTGTTGCGCTCTTCGCTGATTCACCGACCACGATTTCGGGTGTTGGTTTTATTCGGGCCAAAGAAAGTGATCGAATTGGCGACCTGGCATCAGAACTAAGAAAACTTGGTGCACAAATTGATGAACATGCTGATGGTTTTACTGTGACGCCTGTTGCACTGCATGGTGCGAGTTTGGCGACGCACGAAGATCATCGTTTGGCAATGGCCTTTGCGATTGCGAAGTTGCGAATTGGGGGTATCGAGGTGCAGAACCCCGAGGTCGTTTCAAAAAGTTGGCCAGATTATTTCAAAGTTTTTGAGAGTTTTTTCAAAAAATAGAATCAAGAATCGTAGTGCGGCAGGAAAATGTTCTATAATTTGATTTCGTCGTCCAAAGGAGTGTGGGTTTGACATCAGAGCGTGAAATTATGACGTGGGAGTCGTTCGGAGTTGCAAGTCGTGAACTCGCAATCAAAGTCGCTGATGATGGATACGAGCCAGATATTATTTTGGCAATTGCTCGCGGCGGATTAATGGCTGCAGGGGCGCTTGGCTATGCGTTGTCGGTCAAAAACACTTACACGCTTAATGTTGAGTTTTATACAGGTGTCGACGAGCGCTTGCCGATTCCAATTGTTTTGCCACCGGTTCCAAATTTGATTGACCTCAAAGACTCACGAATTTTGATTGTTGATGATGTTGCCGATACGGGTCACACGCTTAAGTTGGTGAACGATTTTTGCCATGGGCAAGTTAGAGAATCTCGAATTGCTGTTCTATACGAGAAGCCAGCGTCAATCGTCAAATGTGAATATGTTTGGAAGATGACAGATCAGTGGATCAACTTTCCGTGGAGCGACCAGGAGCCTGTAGCGAAGCGTGAATTCAACGTCCGAGACGCGTGATCGGCTTTATTATTTCCGCAAAATAGTTTCGGCAGCGTTCTTGCCGCTCGCGCCCCAAACACCTGCACCCGGAAACGTGGCAGCACCAGTTAAATACAATCCCTTTATCGGTGTCGTATAGCGAGTTAATTCAGGTTGCGAATTTAATAATGCCGCGAGTGGACCACCAGAGAAACTTGTTGCATGTCCCTTTGGCAAAAAGAATTCAGTTTCATAACTTGCTGGTGTCATACATCGCCAGTTGGCTATTGACTCGATAAAACCTGGTTCAACAAGTTCGGCATATTTGTGAAGCCAGCGCTCGGGTTCGGCATTTGTCTGCCAACCACCCTTGAACGAAAACGGCGTAAATAATGCCTCAAGACTAAATACCTCGTCGCGACCATTACTCATGCTTGGGTCGAGCACCGACGGTAAGTTCACGAGCATCGCAGGACGCTCAAGAATTTCACCACGACTGATCATCTCAAATCCACGATGCAAATCTTGTGTAGTTGGGCTAACAACCATTGTTGCGCTGAGCGGGTCGACACCAAGATTGCGCATCAGTTGTTCATCTATATTTCGATAGACCGGACGAGAAGTGATTCGTGCATCAATTTTAGATTCGTAACCTTCAAAGTGTGGAGTAGCGCGCCATTTCTCAACGAGAGATTTCGCACTCGCTGGTGGATTTTTTAACCACTTCAAAAAAGTATCGTGTGGGTTACACGCCGAAACTACAATCGGTGCGAGTATTTCTGTTCCGTCAGTCAGTGTTACGCCTCTAACTTTTGATTGTTCGCAAAGAATTCCTGAAACACGCGTGTTGGTCATGACAACACCAGAGTTTGATTCAATGCTCCGTCGTAATGAAATTGGCACCATGCCACTACCACCAACAGGTCTGCCAACTTTCGCAACATGACGCATCGCATATGTCAGAGCACCGAGTCCGGTGCCAGGTGTGTGCGGTGAAACGCCCCACACTGTCGGGCCGATCGCCAGTGCTGGGCCAATCAATAGTTCTGATTTGAAGTAACGGCGCAACACTTGTGATGCTGACATCTTGCTCCAACGCAACATTGTGGTCACACCTTTGCCACGACGAGCGAGAACTTTGCTGATCAGCGAACCACGTGATGGAATTTGACTAGCTGCTTCGAGAATCAACTCAACGACTGGCATCGAATCTTTGGCATATTGCCGATAGCCGTCAACCTCATCAGGGAAGAATTGTTTGATCACTTCGAGAGTTCTATTCAGATCATTGAAGTGTGGCCAGATACGACGGTCATCCCATGATGTTGACAACTGGGTCGGGTCGGCATCAAGATATTTTAATCCGTGACTCGCTAAATCTAAATCTTGCATCACGCCAGTCGTTCGAAAAGTCAGGTGATCGCAATTACAAATATTCACCGTGACACCGTCGTATTGTTCGCTCGACGCTGTGCCACCAACTTCTGATCTGGCTTCAATCACGATTACTCGCTGACCAGCTTTGGCGAGATACGCGGCGCAGACTAAGCCGTTATGGCCACCGCCGATAATGATCGCGTCGAACTGTTGAGACTTGGGGTCTGATATCGCCATATTCAATAATGCCATTTCGCTAGGGTGGTCGTATGTCTAACGCCATTCGCAGACTCGGTGACCTTCGTGGACCAGATATTGCCAGCAAAATTACACCGAAGTCAATTTTTGTTCAGCCGCTTGGTGCACTCGAGCAGCACGGACCGCACCTGCCATTTAACACTGATGAGATCGTTGCGACCGCAGTGGCTGAAGGTGCCGTAGCCGAAGTGGGTGAGAAGCTTGATGTTTGGTTATTGCCGACGCTTTCGTATACAAAATCAAATGAGCACGCTTGGGCCGCTGGCACAATCTTGTTATCAGCCACGACGATGCTAAGTGTGTTGGACGATATTGGTCGATGTATTTCAAAGACGAATGCTCAGAAGCTTGTCTTTCTAAATGGGCACGGTGGAAACTCAGCGTTGTTAAATGTTGTCAATCGTGAATTGCGTTTAAGTTATGGATTACAGACATTCACCGCGCATCCATCAATGCCACCCGATCAAGGCGGAGAGTCGGCGGCAAGCGAACTCGGAATGGGAATTCACGGTGGAACAGATGAGACATCGGTGATGTTGCACCTGCGACCAGATCTTGTTGATATGTCTAAGGCCGTGCGTCGTGTGCCTGAGAAGATGTCGATGAACAAGCATGTCCGCTTCGGAGGCTCGGTGAGTTTCGGATGGCTGTCTAACGATTTTTTCGTAGAGGGGCACATCGGTGACCCGACTCACGCAACTGCCGAACTCGGTGCTCGCATGTTTGCTTCAGCCGTACAAAACTTCAGCGAAGCACTCGGCGAAATCTCAACTTTCAACTTCGGTAAATGACTCTCGGAGGGCGCGAACGCCCCCCGAGATATCAGTTACTAATTATTGATCGTTATGGCAATTTAATAGATGGATCAATAAATTCATTCGTCACAATGTTTGCTGCGGTTAGATCGGCTTGCATTTTGGCACCAATCGTTTTGTAAACAGGTACAGCAGTGGCGATGAACGCTGTTACACGGTCCATGTCGAAGCTTCCCAATGTTCCATCAGGGCTATTAGCAATCAATTTCTCGCTGAGCGCAAATTGAACTGCAGCATCTGCTTGACCTGCGTCGTATAGCCAACCGTTGTTGAATTTTGTTACGAGATCCAGGATCAATGCATTCGCATGAGATGGGTCTGTTACATAGTCAACTTGCGATTTCTGAATAATTGGCACAAGTAACTTAAGGCAGTCTGTGTACTTAGCAATATTCTCTGGTGTTCCACCGAGTGATTGTGCATAAGCAGTCCATCCGGCCGCATGAATTGTCTGATATCCAACTGGTTTCATCCAGTCTGTTAGGACCTTCTCGTAGTAGTAAGGCTCAGAAGTTGCGAAACCTTGCTGCGCTGCCTTTCCACCGTCAGCAATAAAGTTGGCAGGTGTGCCGTCGTAATTGCCGTCAACTTGCTTTTTATCCAAGATGCCATTTGCCGTGAAGTACTCCATGTAGGCAGCGCCACCGAAATAACGAACCTTTGCACCAGTTGCTTTAAGGTCGGCAATTGTCTTGACATTTGGATATGTTGCCGGGTCCCACATGATGATCTGTGGGTTGATGTTGAATGGAGCAACAACACTCATTGTTGGAAATTCTCCAGAGTCTTGAACTGCGCCGTCTGTGCTTACGAAGCCCAAAAGGATTGATGGATCTTGGTACATCAACGAAGTTGGTGAACTAAATCCAACTGCTGGTCCGCCCGAACGAACTTGAACTTTGACTCCTGTATCTGAACCAGATGCCATTAAGGACAAACACCAGCAAGCGATACACCGGCCGCTGCTGCTGTTGTTTCAGTTGGTGCCATTGTCTCTGTTGATGCTTGGTCAGTTGCTGCGTCACTTCCACCGCATGCGGCAAGAGCGACTAAACACAGCGAACCTAAGAGCGCTGAGATTTTCCTTTTCATTGTTTTCCCCTTTTGTCTAGTTTGACTAGCTTGTTTAGTTGAATGTAATTAATTGCAATTCATTATCCTTCATATTCACTTACTGCATATTGCTTATCAATTTATTTTTCGTCAAAATATTTCTACCGACCTCTGGTAGTCGTGTGCCATTTACCGATTGCTACTTTCGAGATTAGACCGAACAGAATAAATACAACAAGACCGAAGATGCTGGCCAAAATAATCGCTGTAATCAGCTCGGCACCCCAGAGGCGCCCACGATAAATGTCAATTTGCGCGCCAATTCCGACAACGCCACCTTGGCGAAAATAAAAGTCGCCGACAACTGCACCAATAACCGATAGGCCGGCCGAAATACGCAAGCCGACAAAAATATTTGGCATAGCCGCCGGAAACTGTAGTTTGCGAAGTCGAGTGAATTTGCTTGCGCCGTGAAGCGTAAACAACTCGTGTTGGCTGGCATCCACAGAAAGCAAACCAAAAAGAGTGTTATTGACAATTGGAAAGAAAGCGATCAATACAACAACAAGAATGCGCTGCACCCGAATCCCGTCAATTAATGCTCTAATCAAAGGTGTCATTGCCAAAATTGGAGCAGACTGCAAAGCAACAAGATATGGCCAAGTGGCTCGCTCCATCCAACGGCGCGTTGCCATCAATGTAGCAAGGGTCGTGCCAACGATGATCGTGATGAACAAGCCAGAGATTGCGATCTTGATCGAATCCCAAAGTGACATCAGAATTGGTTTCAAACCTCGTTGTGTACCGGCCGACCAAGTAAGAAATCCTTCGTTAATGACACGGTGCGGAGTTGGCAACAAAAAACGCTTCTGTGGTGGCAACAATTTTGTTGAGAGTAAATACCAAAAGCCGATAAACAAAATAAACACAATCACCGGTCCAGCGAAATCACTGAAAAGATTGCGCTCGTTTGATTCTCGCGGTGCATCATCAATCCGCAAACTCGGAGGTGCCGACTGATCAATCGTGTTTGTAACTTTCAAATTTGTGCTGTTCATACGAGTGCCCCGCGTAGTGCGACTGATACTTCGCCACAGATTTCTGCAAACTTAGGCTCGTAACGCAACGAGTGGGCGCGTGGATATTCGAACGGAATATCAAAACTTCCAACGATTTGACCAGGTCGTGCTGACATAACAAGAACTTTTGTCGACATATAGACCGC
>JAPKZT010000218.1 GCA_026393655.1 Actinomycetota bacterium
ACTAACTAACTAACTAACTAACTAACTAGTTTTAGCGCTCTTCTTTGAAGATCACGTGCTTGCGCACAACTGGGTCGTACTTCTTGAGTTCTAAACGCTCGCGCGAATTAACTTTGTTCTTGCGCGTGACATAAGTAAAACCCGTGTCTGCGGTGCTACGAAGTTTAATGATTGGACGCTTGTCTTTACTTTTGGCTGCCATGACGATTACTCAGACTTTCTTTCCGGCGCGACGCATTTCGGCGACGACTGATTCGATCCCACGTTTGTCAATTGTGCGAACACCTTTGGTGCTTACTGTGAGTGTCACCCAACGACGCTCAGATGGCAACCAGAAACGGCGCTTGTGTGAATTGACTCTCCACCATCGCTTTGTACGAATGTGGGAGTGAGAGATTGTGTGACCCTTACTTGGGGTCTTTCCGAGGACATCACAGCGATTTGGCATTGGAACAGTATAGAGGGCACTAATACCCCGATACACTTTGTCACCATGAAACCCGAGATCCACCCCGACTATCAACCAGTAGCTTTCGAAGACGCTTCAGCGAACTATCGATTCTTGACCCGATCAACCTTGAAGGCTGATCCAACCAAGACGGTTGTCTGGGAGGACGGTAACACCTATCCGCTCGTGCAGTTAGATATTTCCAATGCGAGTCACCCGTTCTATACAGGTCAAATGAAGATCATTGACTCGGCTGGTCGTGTTGAGCGATTCAACAAGCGCTATGGCGCTCGCAAAAAGACTGTCGTTAAGAAAGAACCTTCTTCAAAGAAGTAAAAATTTTAAGTTTGTAAAGCGAATTATCGCTTGATGATTATCTCGCTTGAAAGATTTTTGATCGAAGTCTCGCCGATTAAAGCCATCGTGCGCGAAATGCCACTCGTGATGTGATCAAGCGCCCACTGCACACCAAGTTCGCCCGCAGCGCCAAGACCATAAAGATATGGCCGACCAAATATCACTGCTCGGGCGCCGAGCGCGCAAGCTTTAACGACATCAGAGCCGCGACGTGCTCCTCCGTCAACTAATACTTCAATCGAGTCACCGACTGCATCGATCACACTTGGTAGTAATTCGATTGGTGCCGGCGCACCATCAAGTTGACGACCGCCGTGGTTTGACAAAGCAATTGCGTCAACGCCAAGCGATGCAGCGGTCTTGGCATCTTCAACGCATTGGATACCTTTCAACATGATTGGCAAACCTGATTCTTCGCGAATCCACTCAAGATCCTTCCAGCTTAAAGTTGGGTCGAACTGTGAGTTGACATAGTCGGATAAATTGATCGCTTTTGAGCCGTCAACATCACTGCGACCCGCAACAGCAGAAAACGTAATCGGCTCGTTTGTAATAAATTTATATGTCCAACGAGGGTGTCGGATGCCGTCGATAAAAGTTTCAAGGCCGATCTTTGGTGGCAGAGTGAAACCACGACGCACATCGCGTTCGCGCCGACCAAACACAGATGTATCAACCGTGACCATAATTGATTTGTAGCCAGCCGCTTTGGCGCGTTGCACAAGTTCGCGAGATAAACCGCGATCACGCCAAACATAGAGTTGGTACCACAACGGACCAGTGGCTACTGCTGCGACTTCTTCAATGCTCCGTGTACCAAGAGTTGACAATGTAAACGGCAAAGAGTTTCGCCCTGCAACGCGAGCAACGGCGAGTTCGCCCTGCGGGTGTGCAATTCGTGTGAAGCCAGTTGGTGAGAGAGCAATTGGAAACGGCACTGGCTGCCCCATGATCGTTGTCGCCGTGTCAATTTGCGAGACATCACGCAAAACTTTTGGGATTAATCCGAATTTTGAATATGCCGAACTGTTATTCGCGAGTGACCATTCGTCTTCTGCTGCTCCATCAAAATAGTCAAACACGCCCCCGGGTAGATTTCGTTTGGCGAGAAGGCGTAAATCTTTGAGGTCACCGCATGCAGCCAACCGGCGTTTGTCGCCATTGAATTCGAACTTGCGGAGTTGGACTACCGATCTAACAGATTTGAGCATGAACTTACTCTAGCGAATTTATAATATCTAGAACTTCTTCGATCGTCGTTCTTGGATTGATGATGCAAAAGCGCAGAATAGTTTCGCCGTTAAGCGTCGTTGGCACAACGAACGCACGCCCTTCGTTGAGCATCTTGTCGCTCCATTGTTGGTATTGCTCGGGTGTCCAACCGTTGCGCTTAAACACAATTATCGAAAGTTCTGGCTCAAGCAATAATTCGAGGTACGACGCATTTTTGATCAACTGCGTTGCTTCGCGGGTGACTTGCAGGGTTATTTCCATTGCTTCTTCGTATGCCTCTGTGCCGTGCGTAGCGACACTAAACCAAAACGGTAGACCCCGTGCTCGCCGCGACAAGTGGTGAGCCATGTCAGCTGGATTGGCAAGTGAATCACCAAGTTCTTGCTGTTGTAAAACTTCTAGATATTCGGCGCGTTGAGTATGCGCATGGCGAGCCGTTTCAGGGTCACGATAAATCAACGCACAACAATCGAATGGACCAAAAAGCCATTTGTGAGGATCGACAATAAAACTGTCTGCCAATTCAATGCCAACAAATAAATGTCTCACACTGGGTGCGCATAGTGCTGCAGCACCGTAAGCGCCGTCAACATGAAACCATGTGCCGAGTTCTCGGGCTTGCTCACCTGCCGCCACAAGATCATCGATTACACCAAGATTTGTTGTGCCCGAAGTTGCGACGATTGCGCAAATTCTTTGTCGGTCTTGAACTTCTAAATTTGCAATTGCGGCGCGCAAGTTAACGCCCGACATTCGGCCTTGTGCGTCAGCTTGAACTTTGACAACATCTGAATCCATTGCATTTGCGGCCAATGCAACAGAAGAGTGTGCACCCGACGATGTGACGAGAATTGGTCGAATGCGGTCGTATGCGCCTTTACCATTTTGTCGCCAACGCCAACGCGCTGCGATCAGCGCCGAAAGATTGCCTGCAGTTCCACCGCTAACAAAAACACCCGCACTGGTCGTAGGAAAGTTCGCCAAACTCGCGACCCATTGCAATGCTTGGTTCTCGGCGTACACAGCACCTGAACTTTCAAGCCAAGATCCTGCATAGATGTTTGAGGCACTCAAAACGAGATCGAATAACACTGCGCTTTCTGTTGGCGCACCAGGCACAAACGATAAAAACGAAGGATGGTCAACGCTGATGCATGCATGAGAAAGATGCTTCGTGAAAATTTCAAGAGCTTTAAGTCCACCGAGACCTTCTGGGGTAATCGTGTTGCCGACCAAAGCCTCTAGTTGACTTAGCGTCTTTGGGCCATCTAGAGGAGGTGGATCAAGCCGAATTCGATCAAGTGCATATTCAACGACTGCCTCTGCGAGTTTTTCACTGTCTTGGTCGTGATAATGCATCCAATAACCGTCAGACTCGTTTCCGGTAGACGGATGCTGTGGGAGATTTGTCACCATAGTTTCAGAACCACAATGGCGAACTCTACTTGCGCAGAGCGATATTCTTTAAACATGTCATCAAAATTTAGATTAATTAATTTTTTTTCAACTTCGGTTTTGCTGGCTACAGTTTGCCTATTCTTGGCTTCGTGCTCGTCAAGCAGTAGTTCTTCTTCAATTGCGCTTTCTGCCGAAGCCCAGGCTGGGCAAAAACTTGCTTCGGCTTCAGGATGCGCAAGTTGCCACGGTTCAAACGGTGAGGGTCGTGTTGGCCCAAAATGGATTGGCTTGGCTGACTCACAAGTGGTGATGTCTGACGGCACAACCGTTACTGCCGATGATGCGTATTTGTATAAATCGATACATGAGCCGAGCGCAATGCGACGTAAGGGCGCCGTTGGCCAAATGCCGTCTAATCAGTTGACCGACGAAGAAATCGCCAGCATTATCGTTTATATTCGTGCACTTAAGAGCTAAATAAAAGTTTTAAATTAAGCGAGCGTTACGAGTTCAAGCCACGACTCGTTGAAATAGTCTTCTTGGCCGTCTGGCATTAATAATATTTTAGTTGGTGCAAGTTGCTCAACAAACTCGGCATCATGACTTACTAGAACAATCGCGCCCTCCCAGTTTGACAGTGAGTCAGCAACCGATTGTCGGCTTGACGGATCAAGGTTGTTTGTAGGTTCGTCAAGAAGCAAAAGATTGTTTTTGCCGACCATCATCATTGCTAATGCAAGTTTAGTTTTTTCACCGCCAGACAAAGTTGCCGACTCTTGATAAACCTTGTCACCAGATAAACCGAACATACCGAGCATTCCGCGTAACTGAGTTTCAGTTAGACCGAGTGCCGATGGTGCCTGGTCGCGCATGTGCTCAACAAGCGACCTTTGCGGAATTAGGTTGTCGTGTTCTTGCGCGTAATAACCAACTTGCACGTTGTAGCCATATTTATAGTCGCCATTATCGGGTTTGACTTCGCCTGCCAAAATTCGCAACAACGAAGTTTTACCTGCTCCGTTGAGACCAAGCACCAGCAGTCGTTCACCTCGACCAAGATCGAAACTGACATCATGAAAAATATCTGGTCCACCGAATGTTTTTCTAAGACCAGTAACGGTAAGAACAGTTTCGCCACAATGTGGAGGCTCAGGAAATCGCACTTTCATCACACGTGCGCCACGCGCAGCATGCACGCGAGTCTCTTCGATGCGACCGATTCGTTTTTCGATGCTGTGCGCCATCGCTGCTTTACTCGCTTTTGCACCAAAGCGATCGACAACGCGTTGCAAGCGCTCAATTTCTTTGCCTTGCTGCGTGGCTTTTTTAGCTTGGCGCGCTTCATCCGCTTCACGAGAGACGCCGTACTGCGTGTAGGTGCCGCGATATTCAACGATTGTGCCTTCAGAATCTTCGTCAGGGCGATCAAGATGCAGCACTCTCGTAATCGCTTCGTCAAGCAGTTCGAGGTCGTGACTGATAACTAATAGTGCGCCTTTGTATGAACGCAGAAAATCGAGCATCCAAGTTTTGGCATCAATGTCTAAGTGGTTAGTTGGCTCGTCAAGCAACAAAGTGTCGCTACCGCTAAAAAGAATACGTGCGAGTTCGACACGACGACGCTCGCCACCTGAAAGAACTCCGAGTGCAAGACTTAAACGATCTGGTTTAAGACCAAGACCAGCGGCGATTGCTCGCCCTTCACTATCTGCG
>JAPKZT010000168.1 GCA_026393655.1 Actinomycetota bacterium
CCCGAGAAAACTTTCGCGCCTTCTTGCTTGCCGATGTCAATGTAATTAAGTACTCGATCAAACTGTGTCTTGTCGACAATTGTTCCCATCGCGGTTGTCGGATCATATGGATCACCAGGCTGAATTGACTGACCAACTTTTGTAATTTTTTCTAGCAGTTCGTCTTCTATTGATTTCTCAACGACGAGCCGAGTGCCAGCATGACATGTTTGGCCGGAGTTATAAAACACTCCCCACGCAATAGCCGATGCTGCTGCGTCAAGATCTGAACAATCACTTAAAACAATTTGTGGTGTCTTGCCACCAAGTTCAAGCGACACAGATTTACCATTACTTTCGGCGGCATATTTTAAGAAGTATCTGCCAACTTCTGTTGAACCAGTGAACGCGAGTTTGTCAACATCCATGTGCAGACCAAGTGCTGCACCCGCAGTTGGTCCGTAGCCAGGCACAACATTAAACACGCCCTCAGGCAAACCGGCTTGCACACCAAGTTCAGCGAAAAATAATGCTGACAATGGAGATTGCTCTGCAGGCTTCAAGACAACTGAGTTGCCCCCAGCAAGAGCAGCGCCAACCTTCCATGAAGAAATAATCAGCGGATAGTTCCACGGCACAACTGCCCCAACAACGCCGAGTGGTTCTCTCTCAATTAACGCCAACGCATCTCGAGGCACTGGTGCAATTTGTCCGTACATCTTGTCAATTGTTTCGGCGAACCACTGCAAGTTGCTAGCGGCAGATGCCATATCAACATTCACAGAATCACCAATTGGTTTACCAACGTCCATTGTTTCAAGCAACGCAAGTTCGTTTACGTTTTCGCGAATTAACTGAGCCCAACGCAACATAATATTTTTACGATCGACTGGCGCCATTTCACTCCACACGCCAGATGTGAAAGATTTTCGTGCTGCGGCAACTGCGCGGTCAATATCTACCGAGTCACCTTCGGCAACGTTTGCGGCAACCGTATTATCTCGCGGATTAATCGATTCGAAAGTTTTGCCACTCGCAGCGTCAACAAATTTGCCATCGATGAACAGTTTGGTGCGGCTAACTTTTTGAGTCGAGCGCTTTGTCCACTCTTCACGGCTCAGTAGATCAGTCATCTTTTCACTCCAGTACTTTCTCGTCTTATAGTCAAGCCACGACGCTATCAGTGCGACCTGACAGAATATAGCCGTGCCAGTTTCACAAGCGAACCAAACAGAGACAACATGCTTGTTGGCTATCGCCTCAGTACATCGAACTGGATCAACTCTGCTGTGTTCGATTCTTCGCGCTACCGGCATGGCCGGAATGCCGATGGAGTATTTAAATATTCACACCAAAAACTTTACGAATTTTCGAAACGAAAACGATTTACCAAACCTCAATATGCGCGGTCGTGTTGTGGGCGCTGTAAGAAAACTCTCGGGACGAAATGCATGGCGCAACATCAACTATTTTTCTGACTCATCATGGCGCGCGTATCTAAATCGAGCAGCCGAATTAAATACAACCCCAAATGGTGTGTTCGGCATCAAAATGCACTGGAACCAATACGACGAACACATGTTGCAACGCGGCCTAACAGCCGATCATTGGGGTGCACCAATCAAATGGGTGCGAATCTCTCGTGACAACGAAGTTCGCCAAGCAATTTCACTGGTTCGCGCTGAGCAATCAAATCAATGGAACAGCAACATGTCGGCAACCAATGAACCGGTTTACAACGAGCAAGAAATTGTTGCTGCACTACACACGATTTCAAGCGCCAATAAAAGTTGGGATCAGTATTTCGCTGAGCACAAGATAGATCCTCTACATCTGACTTACGAGCAACTAACGCGTGAGATGGACATAACTGTTCGCCGAATCATGGCGCACATCAACACCCCCATAGAGAATGTGCCGGCGCCACAAACTAAACGCCAATCAGACGGGGCGAGTGCGCAATGGGAGAGCCAATTTCTTGAGGCCCGACCCGAATTCAAGTCTCGCGCTGCCACAATAGAACGGTGAGCGTTTCAACTATTTTCGACCCAACTCAGTGGTCAGAAGTTAAAGGATTTTCATTTCGCGATATCACATATCATCGCGCAAAAGAGCACGGCACGGTGCGAGTTGCATTTAATCGCCCTGAGGTTCGCAACGCATTTAGACCAAGCACGGTTGATGAGCTTTATCGCGCTCTTGACCACGCCCGACAAACAACTGATGTCGGATGTGTTTTATTAACGGGTAACGGTCCTTCGTCAAAAGATGGCGGCTGGGCATTTTGTAGTGGTGGCGATCAGCGAATTCGTGGCACCGATGGTTACAAATACGAAGACAGTGACGGTAATGGTGACGGTGACGTAAACAAAAACAGCGCGAGCACCGGTCGATTGCACATACTTGAAGTGCAACGACTGATTCGATTCATGCCAAAAATCGTGATATGTGTCGTGCCAGGTTGGGCTGCAGGTGGCGGACACAGTCTGCATGTCGTTAGCGATTTAACTTTGGCCAGCAAAGAGCACGCTCGCTTCAAACAAACTGATGCAGATGTTGCGAGTTTTGATGGCGGTTTTGGTTCTGCCTATCTTGCCCGACAGGTTGGGCAAAAATTTGCGCGCGAAATATTCTTTCTCGGACGCGAATATTCGGCTGACGATGCTCATCGAATGGGCATGGTCAACGCGGTTGTACCTCACGCCGAATTAGAAAAAGTCGCACTCGAATGGGCGGCCGAAATAAATGCGAAAAGCCCGATGGCCCAGCGAATGCTGAAGTTCGCATTTAATGCAATCGATGATGGACTTGTTGGACAACAAATATTTGCAGGCGAAGCAACTCGACTTGCATACATGACTAGCGAAGCAACTGAAGGTCGTGATTCGTTTCTTCAAAAACGTGACGCTGATTGGTCAGAATATCCTTGGCATTTTTAATCTTGCGACTTGTTTTGTGTTGCAATGATTACAACTGTTACTTCTAGTCAAGATCCACGACTCGACCCGCTACGACTTGGTGAGCGACAACTAACTACGATTGCTCAGCGACGATCAACACTTGCCGCGGGTCGATTCATCGCAGAAGGTGACTTAGTAGTTGCCCGTGCACTCGCAGCCGGTTACAAACCAGAGGTTGTGCTGTGTGATGCTGAGCAAGCAAATCGTTTCGCTTCAGATATCACAACTTTGGGCGGCCAATGTCTGACGGCTGATATTGATATTCGTCGCGACGCAACTGGTCTCGGTGTGCCACTCAGCGCACTCGGTGTGTTCTTTCGTCCGACACCGTTAACCCAAGACGAAGTACTGAATACGGCAAAGCGAGTTATTATCGCCGAAGCGATAGACAACCCGAGCAACATTGGCGCGATCGTGCGATGCGCAACTGGTTTGGGGTGGGATGGTTTGATCTGCGACACGACTAGCGCCGACCCATTATCGCGCCGCGCACTTAGAGTTTCAATGGGTGCCGCATTTAATTTTCAGTTCGCGCGAAGCAATAACATCGCTGAAACTTTACAAAATTTGAATCAACGCGGCTTCGCAGTCCTTGCTCTGACTCCAAATAGCTTGGCCACCGATTTATCTGAAGTTGTTCTCGAACCAAATAGACCCCGAGCACTAGTGTTCGGCTCTGAGCGTGCTGGCCTTAGCGATGATGCGTTGGCGAGCGCCAACTACCAAGTGCGAATCGAAATGAACCCTGCGATTGACTCGCTCAATGTTGCAGCAGCAGCAGCGATTGCGTGTTACGCGCTGCGCTAACTAGTGCTAACTAGTGCTAGCGCGGATAATTGGCTGAAGAAATTGGTAACCCAGTGTCGTTTCGCAAGTGCTCAGCAGCCTTGACAAAATAATCAGTAAGTTCTTGACGAATTAAATCATCTTCAGACAATTCATCAACTGCAGTGAGCATATGCAACAGCCATTGATCTCGCTCTGCTGGCCCAATTCGAAACGGCATATGACGCATCCGTAATTTAGGATCACCCCGATTTTCGTTGAACATCGGCGGCCCACCCCAATATTGTGCGAGAAACCAAGTGAGATGAAGCCGAGCCTTCTCTAAATCATTTGGTTCTGCATATAAAACTATTAAAACTGGGTCGACAACCACGCCTTGATAGAACCGATCAACAAGTCGTTCAAAAAACGGCAGTCCGCCAACACGCTCAAACAGCGAGTTACTTGAACTCAGGATCTTGCCATTCTGGAAAAATATCTGGCATATCAGTTGACACATTCATCGTGAAATTAGCGGCGCGCTTTTCTAGAAAACTAGCCACACCTTCGCGTGCATCGGCAGAACTTCCGCGCAGCATGATGCCTCGTGATTCTGCGCGATGGGCTTCCATCGGGTGTGATGCGCCGAGCATCCGCCACAACATTTGTCTCGACATTGCAACCGAAACAGGTGCTGTGTTATTCACAATCTCAGATGCAATCGCGCGGGCGGCCAATAACAAATCTTCTGGGGCGTGAACACTTCGCACTAGCCCAGACTCTTTAGCCTCGTCTGGGCCAACCATTCGCCCAGTGAAAACCCACTCAGTCGCGCGAGAGATACCTACGACGCGAGGCAGAAACCAAGATGAACAGGCTTCAGTGACGATTCCGCGACGTGTAAATACAAAACCAAATTTTGAAGTATCGCTCGCCAAACGAATGTCCATCGGCAAGGTCATCGTCACACCAACACCAACTGCTGGGCCATTGATCGCGCCAATAACGGGCTTTTTGCTATTAAAGATTCGCAGCGAAACAAGACCACCGCCATCGCGAGGTACTCCACGTACACCTTGCACATCACTGCCACCACGACTGAAAGTTTCTCCACCAGACGAAAGATCTGCACCTGCACAAAAAGCACGGCCGGCACCAGTAACTATCACCGCTCGAACATCATCATCCGCATCGGTTAAATCAAAAGCGGCAATAATTTCGTGCAACATCGTGTTCGTAAAAGCATTTAATTTTTCTGGACGGTTGAGAGTTATCGTCGCAATGTTCTCGCTAACGCTCAGTTCAATTTGCGAAAATGTGTGCTTCTCTGACATGCAATTAGTTAAACATCAAGAAAGCGCGTCGCAGCAATCGCCGAGCCGACAGCTCCGACTACTGCACCGATACCCAACAAAATCAGCATCACTGATGTCAAATAGCTACTCGGCACAATCAACGAACTGATCCCAGTGCCTGGTTTGAAGCTTGCAACGCCACTCGACCACGCAGAGTTCAATGCCCACAATCCGCCGCACGATACGACACCACCGAGTAACCCCTGCAACAAACCTTCCAACATAAATGGAACACGAATGAACCAGTTTGTTGCGCCAACGAGTTTCATCACTTCAATTTCTCGACGGCGAGCGAACATCGCAGTTCGAATCGTGTTCCAGATCAAACCAACCGCTACGACTAGAAGAACTAGCGACATTACGAGTGTCACAACCCGAATGAAATTTGAAAGAGTTGAGATCACCTGAAACTCATCTTCTGCGAGAGCTACAGCTTCGACCCCAGGAAGCGTGCGATATTGATCGCTAAGAGAACGAACGAGCGTCGGGTCATCAGAAAGAGGTACAACTTTAAATTGTGTCGGAATCGATTCTGGAGTTAAAAGGCTCAGCGTTACTGGGTCGCCCACGAATATTCGCTTGGCTTCTTCGTAGCTTTCGGTTTTGTTGAGATATTTTAATTTGTTGACATCAATAATTGTCGGCGACGCTCTGAGCACTGAATCAATCAAAGTAATTTGCTCTGCGGAAGCGTCGCTTCGAACAAACACAATCATTTCTACATCGCCGCGCCACTGAACCAGCAAATTCTCGAATGCTCTTTGAATTAAAAAGGTAGTACCGACAAGTAAAAGAGATACCGCAGAGGTTAAAACAGCGGCCGCAGTAAGAGTTAGATTTCGTCTAAAACTCGCCCACGTTTCGCGAATTGCATAGCCGATTCGTGAAAACATTTATTCGTACACTCCGCGCTCTTGGTCACGCACAATTACCCCGTTATCGAGTTGAATAACTCGGCGTCGCATTGCATTAACGACTCTGTGATCATGGGTCGCCATGACTACTGTCGTACCGGTTTCATTGATCTCGTTTAGTAAACCCATAATGCCTTCACTCGTCGTCGGGTCAAGGTTGCCGGTCGGCTCATCAGCCAACAAAATCAAAGGACGATTAACGAATGCCCGTGCAATCGAAACACGTTGTTGTTCGCCACCCGATAACTGTTCTGGAAACCGCTCACGCTTACCTGCCAAACCGACGAGATCTAAAACAAGCGGTACTTGGCGTTCAATAACATGGCGCGGTTTTCCGATCACCTCAAGGGCGAACGCTACATTTTCGAAGACTGTCTTGTTTAATAAGAGTTTGTAATCTTGAAACACGTTGCCCAAAGTACGTCGCAAATATGGAACACGAGATGCTGGCATCTCATTAATATTTTTGCCAGCAACCCACACATCGCCATGTTCTGGTTGCTCTTGACGGTTCATCAATCTCAACAATGTTGATTTGCCCGAACCAGAAGGCCCAACCATGAAAACGAACTCACCCTTTGGGATATCAAACGACGCTTCTCTTACGGCAACAGTATCTTTGCCATAAATTTTCGTCACGTTATCTAGACGAATCATTGCACCAAACTTACCATTTTGCGACAGCCAAAACGGTTAGGTATCTACTTAGCATCGTCAAGTACCTCTTTGTCAGAACGCCGCCAACGTAAGTAGCCCTCCATAAATTGATCAAGTTCACCATCTAAAACTGCAGTGACATTGCCGGTTTCAACATTGGTTCGAAGATCTTTAACCATTTGGTATGGCTGCAAAACATAGGAACGAATTTGACTTCCCCAACCAACTTGCGCTTGCTTGCCCGCGATTTGAGAAAGTTCTGCGGCGCGCTCTTCTTCGTCTTGTGCGATGATCATTGCCTTAAGTCGCTTTAATGCGCTCTCACGATTTTGTAATTGACTTCGCTCTTGCTGTGACGAAGCAACAAGCCCAGTTGGCTCGTGAATTAATCGAACTGCCGAAGAAGTTTTATTAACGTGCTGACCGCCAGCACCAGAA
>JAPKZT010000080.1 GCA_026393655.1 Actinomycetota bacterium
GTTCTCGCGAATCGTCACTCCGCAAAGATTCATCCGCCGTCGAGAAATGACTAACGCATGATTGCCGTCACGGTTTGCGGCGTCATTTGTGGTCTTGGGCTTTTCTTTGTCATCCGCCCAGGCGTGTTGTCAAGCAAAGCGAAGCTAGTGCACGAACAGTTTGAACAAGGAATGGTGTGGTTGGTGCGCCGGTCTCAAGAAAGACACCGTGCAGACTTGGCAGTGGTCGGTCATCAAGCTTCCGAGATGGTAGTGAAAAAGCTCACGTCGTTATTTGTTGGTGTTCTGGCAGGTTTTGGACTCGACATGTTTTTCTATCTGACTGGTGTCAGTATCTCAAAATTGATTGGCGTTGTAATTTTAGTAAGTGCAGGAGTAATGGGTTTCTTTTTGCCAGATAGTCGGGTGAGAGTGCAAGCAACTCGTCGTCGCCAAGATTTTCTACACGCATTTTCAAGTTATTTAGATCTCACTAATGTGCTGCTCGCAGGTGGAGCGGGAACCGAAACAGCTTTGATTGCTGCCGCTGACGCAGGAGACGGCTGGTCGTTTGCCGAGATCCGCGAGGCTTTGACAAGAGCACGAAGCGCACGGAGGTCTCCGTGGGTTGAACTGGGCAATCTTGGTGATGCATACAACATTCCAGAACTGACTGAAGTTGCAGGAAGCGTGCAACTCGCCGGTGAGCACGGTGCGCGTATTCGACTTTCACTTTCAGCGCGAGCTGACTCATTACGGAATCGACATATGGGTGAAATCGAAGCGCAAGCCCAAGCCGCAACTGAGCGGATGGGAATACCGATGGTGTTGTTATTCATTGCATTCATCGCGCTGATCGGTTATCCAGCGGTTCATTTAGTTCTCGGCAGTTTTTAGCAAGCCAATTCATGCAATTTTTTACACAGTTAGTTAGGTAAACAAACAAATCAATACACAAAATGAAACGGAGAAAATATGTCATCAATGAAAAATATTTGGCAGTACTACTGGGTACGGTTCACGGCCTCAGTGCAAAGTGATACTGAACGGGGTGAAGTCAGTGCGACAACTGTAGTCATGGCTGCAGCACTAATCGCTCTTGCGATTGCAGTTGGGGCAACGATTACCAGTCGTGTAACCAACAAGGCAAACTCACTTGACCTCGGCTAGATAAGAAATTATTCAGCCGGCGAAATTACTGTGATGACCACAACAAACAGCACGATTGACCGGGGTGACACCGTTGTACAGGTCGTCATTGCCGTGCCAATCGTGCTGACTTTGTTGCTTATTGCAGTTCAAGCAATGTTGTTTATGCATTCTGCGCATATTGCAACTCTTTCGGCCGCAAAAGGTGCGTCGATTGCTGCATCTGCAGACGGCGAAATCGTTTCGGCAATTGACACAGCGACGCGCACCGCGGCTGAACTTGGCGCTCAACTAATTGGGACGCCCTCGCTTACGGTCAATAACGGTTTTGTCGTTATGCGAGTGCGTGTCGCAGTGCCAAATGTGGCGTCGTTTTTTCCATCGTCAGTTGAACGCGGTAGTGAAGAACCACTAGAAGACTTTGTCCCAGAAGACGAACGATGATTTCGCAACGAGGTTCAGTAACAGTAGAACTGGTGTTACTTACACCGTTGCTTATGATTCTGGTGTTATTTGGTATTTATGCAGGCCGCGCTTCTGAGGCGCTAATCCAAGTCAGAAATGCCGCAGATCAAGCTGCCAGAGCTGCGTCAAAGGGTAGCCGCTCACAAATACAGTCGACAGCAATCCAAATAGCCGAGCGTGCATTAAAAATAAGCGGCGCATCCTGTGCAAAAACAAATATAGAAACGACCGTCATCAGCCAGGGCCAAGACTCTGCAGTATTAGTAAAAGTTAGTTGTGAAATCAAAAGGCATGACTTGTCGCTCCTTGGCACCCGTCCTCGAGTTGTGAGTGCATCGTCTGTTGAAGTGATAGATAGATGGCGAGTAGATACATGAAGGCCGATAACTTTGTTGACTTTAAGAAATTCAAAGATTCTCAAGATGGCGTGGTGACAGCATTCGTAGTTGGTCTGTTGATGACTTTCATTGTTTGTGCTGGGTTGGGCGTAGACGGTGGGCGATTAGTTGCTGCTCGATTAACTTTGGCGGATCATGCCGAAAACGCCGCTCGCTTAGCGGCACAAGAATTGACATCGTTGCGTACTGGTTCTCCAATAATTGATCAGCAAGCGGCACATCGTTCAGCGTTGCGATATCTCGACGACAATAATTTAACCGGAGATATTTCAACGAGCACAAATTCTGTATCTGTGACAGTTTCACAAACTATTGAAATGTCAATATTGAAGTTGTTTGGGGCGAGAGATCATTTGATCAGCGTTACTCGGCGAGTAGAACCGCGCGACCAATGAGAATCACTAACTCTTTAAGTCTTCGCAACTTTTTCAATTTGTCGCAACAACAACTAGGCATAGCTATTCTGCTGTTCATTTTGTCGGTAGTCTTAGTTTGGGTTCTGAGTCGCGGATTGTTTGATTTAATCAGATATTTTGCATTTCGGTTCTCGCACCGTGACTCGTTTGTGCCAAAAAGTTGGTTATTCATAACAGTTCTCGGGCTAGCAAGTATTTTTTTTATTTCACGGGGTCAAGTTGCGCGGGCGACAACAATTGAGATCGTTGCTGACTTAGATGCACACCCAGAATCAGTGCCAACACCGCAACCTACTCAAGATTTGATTTCTATGTTGTCATGTGCCGTAGTGGTCGCAGGTTTGATTTTTGAGATCGGCAAACGCCGTGGAGGTCAACTTCGCCAACTTCAAATCAATTCAAGGCTTAGTCATCCGTCAGCAACAGCTGTACGAACCGAAGTGGCGCTTCGCGCAACTCTTGATGTCAAATCACCTCAACTTGAGTCAACTTATCTGCAGGCAAATTCGGTAAACCCAATTTTTGTGCCCTTGGGTGTAAGCAATTCAAAAATTGTTCTCGTAGATATTGGTGAACAATCTGTGATCAATATTTGCACTGATGATCCTCTTCAATCATCTGCAATATTTCGTGCGCTGATTGCGACAACATTGTTCGCTAGTAACTCACAAATTAAAC
>JAPKZT010000112.1 GCA_026393655.1 Actinomycetota bacterium
CATCAACAATTGATGACAGCAAACCTCATTCGCACCCTCGCCTGGTCTATCTGCGGTGTATGCGCAATATGGATTCTGCTATCAACGTGGGCTAACGATGACTCAAAAGGCCACCGATAATCAACATTGCACACTTAGTAATTTCTTAAATGTTCTCCGTCATCGGTCTGCTTCTTGAAATGTACTGGAGTTATCTTTTTGAATCGTGAGCAAGCACTTTAAGCAGTTCGCCAATACGGTGATGTCGTTCAGCTGGGTGGCGAAGTGGCAAGTTGCGTATGACTGAGTATTCGTTTCTCCTACCAATCTTTGACACCTTGAGATATCCCGCTACTTCAAGATCGGAGACAATTCGATGGGCTGCCCGCTCGGTAATTCCGACTTGGGCCGCAATATCTCTAATCCGAATTTGTGACTCTGCGGAAATCGCAAGCAGGACGTGTGCATGGTTAGTGAGAAAAGTCCATGAAGGTTCAGAAACAACAGGCATATCAATATTCTGCCTGATTTGATGTTATCTAATACATGATAAACTTGTCATGTATCGTAAATCATATGAATTCTTTCACCTTGGCCATCGAAAACCTGACCTCTCCCCCCGTTCTTGCTTTTGTATTAGGGGCTCTCGCCGTTTTGCTCAGAAGCGATCTACGTCTCCCCGACCCGATACACACATGGATTTCTACCTACCTACTGTTAGCAATTGGTCTTAAAGGTGGTAACAGCATCAAAGATTCAAACTTGTCGAGTCTGATGTCGCCTGCACTGCTCACAATTAGTTTTGGAGTTGCAATACCAATAATTATTTTCTTCGTCACAACACAATTGTTGAAACTCAACACACATGACGGCGCTTCTATCGCAGCACATTACGGATCAGTCTCAGTTGTCACATTTACCGCTGCGATGATTTTTGCGACAGAAGCAGATTTCGCCACCGAACCGTTCATGACATCTCTCGTAGCAATCCTTGAGATTCCTGGCATCGTCGTTGCGCTCGTATTGGCAAGTATGAAATCAGAAAGTGTGAACTGGCGCACTGCTGTTCATGAAGTTCTGACCGGTAAAAGCGTTCTACTACTAGTTGGTGGTTTGTTTATCGGTGCCGCAAGTAGCGCTAATTCTTTCAGCCGAGTTGAACCCTTTTTCGTCGGCATGTTTACAGGACTGCTCACATTGTTTTTGCTTGACATGGGAGCAACCGTTGCTACGCGATTTATTAATTTTGGAAGACCACCACTTCGCATGGCTATTTTTGCAATTGTTTCACCAATCGTTTTTGGAACGTTAGGGATTATCGCCGCCCACTTGATCGGCTTATCAATCGGCGGCTCAGCAATCTTTGGCATTATGGCTGCCAGTGCGTCATACATCGCCGCCCCAGCAGCCGTTCGAATTGCATTGCCCAATGCAGACTCTGGGCTTTCATTAGGCCTTGCGCTGGGGGTCACTTTTCCCTTCAATTTGACGATCGGCATACCACTTGCGTTTATGCTTTCTCGCTCAATTGGATGAATCGGCTCGAAAAAGTTGGTCGGCACCAGCACACGGCAAACGCAACCGCAACCGCAACCCGCGACTAAGCGTGCGTCCCACCGGTGTGGGCAAAAGTTTTACATGTGATCTGCCAACGACCTTCAAGAATTGCTTACTGAAAATAGTCAGTGAACGAAAGTGTCTCCCAGAATCCTTCTTCTTTCACTATTGCTGTCGCGGCAACGCCAACAATCTGAATATCAACAATCTTCGCACTTGAAGGTTTGCCTGGTGCGCCGACCATGTATGTAACGAAACCTTCTTTATCCAGGTCATAATCAACACCGTCGACCGAACCGAACCAACGTGCATTCTTGTGAAAGGCCTCGTTCAGTTGATCAGCGTTTCCATTGCCCGCACCATCAATGTAGAGATTCATCACTCTGGTTACTTCTGTTGTGTCTAAAGCGACCTTACAAAGAAATTTCGCGCGAATCAAGACTTAATAAATGTGGGCAGGTAGTCGAGAGTCTGCCACCCACACTTGTCATACAGGGCTTTGCCGGCAGGGCTCGAAGTTAAGAGTAATTTCTCGGCGCCACGACCTTTATAACTTTTCATAACATGGCGAAGTAGTTGCTCGCCATATCCATGCTTCTGGTGCGCTATCGGCGTGGCCATGTTCCAGATTCCAATATCCCCTTCAGATTTGACGGCCATAACAGCTGAGACTATTTCATCATCTTTGAACAATCCGTAGGTAGCAGCGAGTGGATTAGCAAAGAGAATTCTTCCCATAAGTTCGATGACATCATCGCTGAACCCAAACGACTCTTTATAGATTCGCTTTAAAACATCAAGACTCGATGCATCAAGATGCTTCACCGACAAGCCATCACGCAACGCAAAATTATCCTGCGAGTCATCTGATACCCAGATCATGAAAGGCGTTGTATTGCGCAAGGTGTATCCGGCATCTTGCAGTGCCTTAGTGTGCTCGACCCCGCCACCAACGAGGTTGATAAGAACAGGAGCCTTGTGTTTCTCAAGAATTGCATCTACCTCGGCCATCGCTTCGGGGCGGGCGGAGTGAATGAATACTCGATTAAATAGCGGAGAAGGCCAATCGGTGAGACGAATCTGCCAGCCGTCACCATCTTCTATGACTCGATTTTCTAACGCGTCGAAGAGTATTTGAAACCCATCAATGAACTGTTTGTAGAAATCAATTCGATCAATCACACTCGCACAGTATCGCGAATGCCCAACTTACTGGTAACTCACGAAAAGATTTCTCTTGCAATACCACTCCTAGTGCCATAGCCTCACCAAGACAGAGGTCAGTCGCCCTAGTTCGATCAGCGAGTGACAAATACTATTCTTGGTATGCCCGCATTTTCTAACACAGGAGTAGACATCTTTTGAAACGATTTGCCACAATCTTGGCGTCCACTGTTTTGGTGCTCGCGCTTGCCGTCAGTTCAACTTCTGCGTCAACTGCGCCAAAACCCGGTGCTAGTTGCTCGCGAGCAGGCGCTACAAAAATCGTCAAAGGTCTGAAATATACCTGCGTCAAAAAAGGCAAGAATTCAACTTGGGGTGCGGGCGTTGCGAACAATACGTCAAATTCTCAAACAACTACGACA
>JAPKZT010000120.1 GCA_026393655.1 Actinomycetota bacterium
CGAAGTATGCATTCGTGCCAAGATTGGTGTGGTGGTCAGATGAGCAGAACAATTTTGATAACGGGTGCTTCATCTTCGTTCGGACAAGAACTGATTTCAAGATTGCCCGGCGATGTAAGAATCGTTGCAGTAAGTCGTCACCCCTTGCCACCCGAAATGTCTAATGAATCTGAAATTATAAGTGTTATTTCAGATTTGGCAAATACTGACTTTTTGAATGACTTTGACAACAAAATTGATTTTTCTCAAGTTGATGAAGTTGTGCATTTCGCTGCTGCTCCGATGCGCATGCAAAATTTTTTGTCCAATACGTCTGAGCAGTTGCTCCGTGATTATCAAACCAATTTCTTATCGGTCGTCGGTTTACTTTCAAAAATCATTGCGACTCGAAAACAAAATGAGAGACAAATTCGAGCCGTACTGATGCTTTCCGACATGATCGGATCGTCTAAAAAAGGTGAAACTTCGTATATCACTTCGAAATTTGCCCTTCTAGGTCTGCTTAATTCGCTTTCGACAGAGTTTTCTGGCAATGACTTGCGAATTAATGCGGTGTCGCCATCTTTGGTCGAGACCAAATACGTAGAGCATTTCCCAGAGTTTTTGCGCAAAGATATATCAAATAAACACCCAATGAGGCGTCATTGCACAGTCGCTGAAGTTATAGATTCAGTTGAGTTCTTGTTGTCTCCACAATCATCGTTTATCAACGGCCAGAATATTTTTATCAATGGTGGCGAAAACTAGCTCAGATCCGCGTCTAATTTTGCGCTTCGGCGACAACGCGGATGTAAGTATTGTTTCCAGGTTTATTGAAGAGCACTGGCAGCAAGGGCATATTCTCTCAAGAGATAGGGAATTGTTTGAATACATGTTTCTTGAAAGAGATGGTCGACTCAACTTTGTCATCGCATTTGATCCGCAGTCAAATGAAGTCATTGCAATACTTGGCTATATTCCATCAGACACTTTTCATTCACGCATTTCTTTGTCAATGTGGAAAGCACGTCCTGATGCTCACTTACGAAAATATAAAGCCGGATTAGCCGTTTTGAGATTTTTGATTGATGAGCTTAAGCCCAAAAGTATCTTTTCTACCGGTATTTCTGCAAATACACGAGACGTTTACAAGTTCTTAGGTTATTCATGTGACGTCATGAACCATCATGTGATCGTTAATAATGAGCTTGAAGAATTCAGGATTATAAAAAATCCACCTCAGATAAGTTTTGAGTTTGTGACTTCTGAGATCATGTTGTCTTCATTGACGACTATCAGCACAAATGAAGAACTGCGTAACGATGTCGCAAATTTGGATTTCTCTGCCACATTGAAAGATATAGATTACCTGTGTCATCGCTACATTGATCACCCGCGGTTCAAATATGAAGTTCGTAGTGTGCGGTTAGATAAGAAAACTATTGGTATTTTGGTTTTTCGTCGATCATACGCAAACGATCGTTCATGTATACGAATCATTGATATTATGGGTGAAGAAATTTGTCTTTCGTCTGCGACCAGGCTGTTGGTGCAGGAGATGCTGGAAAATGGCGATGAATACATCGATTTGCTTTCTTGGGGTCTTGACAGTAAACAAATTAATGGAATTGGGTTTACCGACGTTCATGATTTTGCTGACTGCGTCGTTCCTGAGTACTTTTCACCATTCAGTCAGACCAATGTTGATCGGTTTTTATTTACAAACTTGCCTGAGACTGAGATATTTTATAAAGGTGACGGAGACCAAGACCGCCCGAATTAGGCTGAAATTTCATGAAATTGCCGATTTTGATGTATCACTATGTTCGCCCGAATAGTGAGCGCATGTCCGAGAGACACAATGTTTTGGACTTTGATTTGTTCGGTAAGCAACTGGATGTGATGGCCAGTAAGTATGAATTCATTTTAAGTAACGATTTGTTGAATCTTGATGATGATGGTTCTGCACTGAAAAATAAGATCTGGTTGACATTTGACGATGGGTACCGCGATTGTATTGATTATGTCTTACCGTCGTTGTTGAAGAGAAAAGCAACAGGCACTTTTTATATACCGACTCAGGCTATTTTTGAGCGAAAGTTATTAGATGTTAATAAAATTCATATTCTCCTATCTGGTCTGGTAACACCGAAAGAAATAGTAAAACTCGCGGATCAGTATTTTTCAGAAGCCGGTCTTGAGGAAATCTTAAACATCACATTTAATGATTTATTCGCCAAATTCGGTGTGGCAAATCTTTGGAATGATCGCGAAACCGAATTCATCAAGAAGCTATTTCAAAAGATCATTCCAACTGATATCCGGAAAAAATACCTGGCGAGTGTATTTGATCAGCTTGTCGAAAGAAGCGAGTCAAGTTGGGTTGATGAGCTTTATTTATCCCCCGATGATGTACAAATTTTGGTCGAGAACGGGATGGAAATTGGTTCGCATGGCCATTCCCATGAGTGGCTCGCAGAAATGAGGATAGATGACCAACGAGATGAGTTGACCAAGTCTTTTTCGCACTTAGATAGCGCGATTAATGACGGCAAAGCTCGGTCAATGTGCTGTCCATTTGGATCGTATAACGACGACACTCTAACTTTATTGCGAAACCTTAATGTCAAGACTGGAGTTCTCAATCGAATTGAGACGTATGCAAGGTTTGAACCTGGAGCAACTGATCTTCTTGAACTTGACCGAATAGATATTATGTTTTTCGATAAGTTCATTAATGGCGAATTTGATTGAGGGCAACAAGATGAAGATTTTGGTAGTGGCTGCGCATCCCGACGACGTTGATTTTGGTGCGGGTGGTACCGTTGCGACTTGGGTCGCACAGGGCGATCAGGTTGTTTATTGTCTGGTCACCGATGGTCAGGCTGGTGGGTCTGATAACACAGTGACTCGCGAACAAGTCGCGCAAACACGCCGACTCGAGCAGACTGCTGCTGCCAACATGCTCGGCGTTACCGAATTGCATTGGCTTGGTTTCCCGGATGGTGCGCTTGTTGCCGATCTCAATTTGCGTCGCGAGATTAGTGCGATAATTCGAATTGTTAAGCCAGATCGTGTGCTCACTCAATCCGCTGAACGAAACTATTCTCGAATTTATGCAAGTCACCCTGATCATCTAGCAACTGGAGAAGCGACGATTTGTGCGATTTATCCTGATGCGCGAAACGAGTTCGCGTTTCCTGAGTTGCTTAGCGAGCGCGGGCTTGCTCCACATGCTGTTCCTGAAACGTGGATTATGGCCGGGCCGAAACCAAAGCATTTCGTTGACACAACTGATGTGTTGGATAAAAAGATTGCGGCATTGCTTTGTCATGAGAGTCAGCATCCTGACCCCGCTGGTTTGCCTGCACGTATGCGTGGTTGGGGAGAGATGATCGCCAAGGCAGGTGGGTTGCCCGCAGGTCGCACCGCCGAAGCTTTTTTAGTTATTGACACGAAATAAATAGCGGATATTGCGAATATCTGAAATAGCGATTCAAATAAATAATCCCATACACTAAGAGTTTCATTCAATGAGAGGTTCGAAAGAAGTTTTCAGAGTATGGGCGCTTAGCTCAGTTGGTTAGAGCATCTCCCTTACAAGGAGAGGGTCGGGGGTTCGAATCCCTCAGCGCCCACTTATGTGCGAATCTGGATCATGCAACCTACTTGCCCTTGTCACTCGTCTTTCCATTTTTGCCGTAACGCGAGGGGAGTAAATTCACCGCCTCACTGTCAGCGTGAGGCAATGAGTTAAGCCAACATATTCCGTAAGAATCTGCCGGATTCTGAGAATGAGCGCTCGCCCAAGCAGGATTTTTTGATGCTTCATTTTTCTGACGCATGTCGTAAACGCCGAAATTTACAAAGACATTATTGAGCATTCCAACTTCCGTCGCGATCACTTCATCGACCATTACAGCAACGGGCGTACTGGCCAGGTTTTTTACAACTAGTACCTGGTTTTACCGCCGCTGTTGCAGATGAAAGGTTTAGCGTAAGAATCAAGCATCCAATCACTATGGTTGTAGATACTGGTTTCACGTTCTCAAGAGTTAGAACGAGATAGCAACGCGAACAGTGGCTTGACCGCTCTTCAAGCCTCTATTGATGTAAACAAGTCTGTGTTAGAAAGTTCTGCGTATAAGGAGAGGATTGATTTGCTTGCTATCGGGCACTTTTCAGACTAATTTCCCGAACTATGATCCGATCACCTTAATATCGGAGAATTACTCGGGTTGCAGGGGCCAAGTCCCTCACTACCCACTCCGTATTGTGCGTACGTGACAACATATTTAGTGTTTGTAAATCTGCGGAGGTTGAATCAGTTGGTTACGAGTAGGCAACTTTTTAATGGGCTAATCAACTATTTCTTAACCTGCCAAATATCTTTTCCATCACTCCCGGGTTTGCACACCAGCTGAGTACCATCTGAAGCTTTTCCATTTGGTCCCTTGGTTGAATCGCAAGCCTGACCTTCCTTCTGAAAGCTCGAACTTTCTGAATCAGTATTAGCACTCGATTTTGGTGCATCTGTTGGCTTGGAAGTATTACTAGAACTCGCTGAGCTGCCTTGAGGTGATGAAGTTCCGGTTTTAATTGTCTGCCCTTTTAGTGCCACCCAATCGGCCGTGGTGCGCCCAACACCTGAATTGAAATCACATGGTTGTTTTTGGCGATCAACTATTGCAATCTTCATTTGGTTGGGCGATATCCCATGTTCAGCAAAACTGCCCAACACGCTTTTCGCCATATGATCAAAAATGCTACCGAGAACCTCCGATTCGTTCGACGCTCTAGATTTTCCCTCTAAGTCGATATCAAAATCAAATCCTGCGTCAGACATCGATGCATAACCTAAAAGTTGCCCCGCTTTTACAGAATCTCCAACTTTGAAACTCTTTAGAAAATAAATATGACCAAAAGAAAACAATATATTTTTATCGAGTGGAGTAGACAACCCTAGGCCGTTGCCATTCTTCGGGCGACCCATACCACCTTTATTTGCTTCCAGCTGAATAGTTGCAACTGTGCCATCAAAGGGAGCAAAAACTTTTACCTTGTCTTTTACCTTGTCTGTTGTGCCCTGAAATTGTGCTATCGGGTAGAAATAATGTTTTAACGAAAGATTACTTGTAAGAACTCTCTCAAATGTATACCCATCTCGATTATGGCCAGAGCATCCCGCATACTTTGAAATGCTATTTATTTGATTTAGATCAATTGGAACTGAGGTGATGTACTTCGCGGTGGTGCTAGGCCAAGCAAAAATTATTGAATTTGAATCAACTTTATTTTGGGTGCTCGAAGTATTAGTTTTTATCCCTTCATCCCAAATTAATTTATTGCCAGATTTTATGCACTTATGTTTAAACCCTGATGGGTCGACGGCAGTTTCGCCTAGCTTCTTGCAATCCCCTCCAACTTGCTCGTCCGCGTTTGCTGCAGGCGCAAAAAAAGAAAGCGTTAAAGAAGCGAGCGCAATGTAGGTGAGATGAAATCGCATCACTTAATAACCGTAACTCTAATTTATTGAAAAGCAAGAGCCACTAAAATTGAAATTGCGTCTAAATTATCTTTTATGACCCGATCACCTAAAAAACGGGGAATTACCCAGGTTGCAGGGGTCAAGTCCCTCAGCGCCCAACAGTTAGTTTCCTAGATACGCATTCTTCATTTCAATCAAATCAATTTTAGTCATTTCAAGCATTGCCTTGGTCGCACGTTGCGCTCCGGCTTTGTCTTCTCCGCCGATGTATTGTTCCATTTCAGGTGAGATTACTTGCCACGAAACACCAAATTTATCTTTGAGCCATCCGCATTGACTTTCGCAACCCCCGTTTGTAATAAGTAGATCCCAGTACTTATCGATTTCAGATTGATCTTTGCAAGGGATTTGAAACGAAATCGCTTCGTTGTGAGGGAATTGCGGACCACCATTTAAGCCAATGAATGACTGTTTGAAAATTTTGAAATTCACAACAACTTCATCTCCTTGAGAATTTCCTGGAGTGTCTGTTGGGGCAATCCAATTGTTAGCAACTGAGCTATCTGGGAAAATACTCACGTAAAAATTCGCCGCTTCGCGGGCACGACCGTTGAACCATAGACAAGTTGTAAGTTCCATGTGGTCAGACTACATCCTTGATTTCTGCAAATCGTCGAGTATAAAAATTTCTGATTCGTGGTTCAATAACTAGCCGGTCTACATATTGCACAGTTTCGTTGCTGACTCCACAAATTGCGGTTGGTGCGGCGCACTGCACAGATCATTCAACCACTCATCAAGGGTTGCCATATGACTCATCATCGTTTACTCCATACGCAGATTTTTGGATCGCTCAACCTGGAGTAGATATTTCAATAGATAACACCAGCACGCGAGTCAAAGTCGTTAAGGGCTATGTCACTAAAGGTTGGAGTAACACATTTCCGCGTACTGCGACTTCGGCGTGTACACAATTCGATGACATCGTGTTCTGGGTTTTAGAAAAACCGCTCGTATCTAGTTATGCAATGACAGTTGCAAACGCTCAAGAGGTGGCTACTCTGAAATCATCTGGTAGCCAGGTGACGCATATCGGCTATGGCGATAATAAATTACTTACTGACTCGAATCCTGTAGATGGCACTCCACGAAAACTTATTGGAAACGCGACATCGCTAGATAATTCTCAATAGGTAAAGAAAAAATCTTCAAAGTTCAATATGCAGGTTATGGCGGCGGGGGATTGTGCAATACGAACCGACTGCCAGCCGGCAAGACACCAATGGTTCAGAACAATTTGAACTATCTGTGTATAGTTCTGATTCGTAGCGAGCCGCTTGATGCTGTTGTTGTCGCCTTTGACAGTAGTGATGGTGTTATTATTTTTTGCAGTGGACCCGAAGTGCCCAACCGGTTATAGGAAAAAATAAACTTTGCAAATTTTTAGAAAAAAGAGACCGACTGCTTTTCAGCGTGCGGATCAACTCGACTATGCCGGCACGCAAGCCCTGCTTGACGGTGAAGAAGGTCTTGAAGGGTACAACCGAGATGTCGTCATGAAGTTAGTGAAAGGTCTCAAGTTTGAGACCGGGTCAAAAGCCGAATCATGCTTGCTTGAGTTTGGTGCTGGCACTGGTTCGCTTGCCGAGATTTGGCGTAGCCGCTACAACACATCACCAATTTGTTTTGAAATTGACCCAAGTCTCGCAGCGATGCTTCGGTCGAAAGGTTTTGATTGCATAGATTCATTGGACTCGGTTGAGCAGAAAGTTGATTTCGTATATACATCAAATGTTCTTGAACATATCGAAAATGATCTTGAGGCTTTGCTGTCAATTAAGAAATCAATCAAACCTGGCGGGCGTCTCGCAATCTATGTGCCTGCACTCCCGATGTTGTTTTCAGATTTAGATCGCAAAGTTGGACACTTCAGAAGATACAAAAAGAAAGAATTAATTAACAAAGTTCAAGCAGCAGGGTTCACGGTTGAGAACTGCTTTTATAGTGACTCAATTGGAGTGCTCGCCAGTTTCGCCCTGATCCTTGTTGGTTTTCGAAATAAGTCTGGACTTGGCTCTAAACGATCAATGATTTTTTATGATCGAATTATTTACCCAATTTCGAAGACTCTTGATCGGTTTGTTTTTAGAAATATTATTGGTAAAAACCTATTTTTGTTTGCTTCGACCTGCGAAGCGTAAGCGCTCAGTGGATGCGTGTTAGTTTTTGAGTTATGGGGCAACACGAGGCATATAAGGGTAAGCGAGTCGTAGTTACGGGTGCGGCTTCAGGTATCGGTCGTCAAACGACAGAGTTTTTGCTGGCTGCCGGCGCAAATGTGATTGCGCTAGATCGGAACCCAAGTGACCTTAAAGTTGATCAATTTATTTCGGTTGACTTCACACAGCCAGAAACAATCACAGCAGCGGTAAAGCAAATCGACGGCGAAATAGATGTGCTGCTGAATATTGCCGGAGTCCCTGGCACAGTTGATCCAGAAGTCGTGATGAGCGTGAATGTTCTCGGTTTGCGGATGCTCACGGAATTATTGATCGATCGCATTCTTCAGGGCGGTTCGATAACTCATGTTGCGTCAATCGCTGGCGCTCAGTGGTTAGCGAATCTTGACGAAGTGAAACGACTTCTTGAAACCCCAGACTACGA
>JAPKZT010000257.1 GCA_026393655.1 Actinomycetota bacterium
ACAAAATTTATTGCTTTTCGGTGTTGGCGTTTGACCTATTAGAGTAACGGTGCGTTATCGCTCCTCTAGCTCAGTTGGTAGAGCAACGGACTCTTAATCCGCAGGTCCTGGGTTCAAATCCCAGGGGGGGCACTATTGTCATGTACGAGATGAATGCGATCATTTTGTGCGGCGGTCAAGGAATTCGCCTTCGACCGTTGACTGCGGATACACCAAAGCCTCTCGTGCCGGTGCGCGGGCGTCCAATTATTGATTTTATAATTGAGTTTCTGCGCAAGCAGAACGTCACCGAGATCACTGTTGCCGGCGGATACTTAGTTGAAAAACTAGAACAACACTTTGTTGACGATAATCAAGTCAAAGTTGTTGACACTGGTGACTGCGACATCATTGATCGATTGAAATTGCTTCTTGCCGGCGACGCAAACGAAACACTTGTACTTTATGGCGACACTCTTTCGGATGTGAATCTCATTGATCTTTTATCCGCTCATCACAAATCGAACTGTGAAGCCACAGTTACTGTGTGGCCACTCAAAAGCAGTTTCGGTATTTTCGATCTTGACGAGACTTCACACGTCACTAATTACGCAGAAAAACCAGAACTAGATAAGTGGATAAACATCGGCTACTTCGTGCTCTCTAAATCGGCAATCAAGGCGCTTGGGCAATTTAAGACATTTGAAGAATTTCTCGCGAGCCTCACATCCCGTCGGCAGTTACACGCCTTTAAACACCGTGGCATCCACATCACAATCAATTCGCGGGCCGAACTCGAAGAAGCCGAAAATCTTTAGCCGATTAAGATTAAACAATGACATCCAGCAACTCATGGGCGCAGAGAAATGTGCTGATTACTGGGATAAATGGCTTTATCGGCGGAAACCTCGCCCGACGACTCATTGCTGATGGCGCAACCGTAACGGGTATCGAGAGAAACCAAAATCGTCAGTCAATGCTCTATCACGAAGGTCTCGACAAACATGCTCAAATTGTCAACGGCGAATTATGCGACATGGCGTTTCTTGAGCGAGTGATTGCAGAGGGACAATTCGACACCTGTTTTCATCTTGCCGCCCAAGTCGAAGTTGGCGTTGGTCTTACAAGCCCTTATTCGACTTTCGAGACGAATATTCGCGGCACTTACACACTGCTTGATGCCATCCGCAAAGTGGGTTCGAGCATCAAAGCGATAGTCATCGCATCTACCGATAAGGCATACGGAAGTTACCCGTCTGAAGCGATGCCGTATCAAGAAGATTACCCATTGAAGCCCCAATTTCCGTATGACACTTCTAAAGCTTGTGCCGATCTAATTGCACAGTCTTACGCCAACGATGTTTTTGGACTACCAATTGTGATCACTCGTTTCTGCAACATTTACGGTCCTGGTCAACTAAATTTTTCTGCGCTGATACCGGATGCAATTCAGTGTGGGCTGGGTTACAAAACATTTATTCCACGCGGAGACGGAAGCCATATTCGGGATTTCATTTATTCTGCTGACGTTGCCGACTTGTATGCGTGTATTGCCGATGCACTTGCAAAGTCTCCTGATAATTTTCGTGGCAAAGTTTATAACGCCGGCACTAATCAACCTCGTAGTGTGCGCAGCATCATTGAGCAACTCTTTGAAATGCTCGGCAAGAAAGACGACCTCAAAGCGATTCTCACTCGGATGAAAAGCGCATCGACAACAGGCGAAATTGACACACAATATATGGATTTCAAAACAGTTAAACGAGACTTCGGTTGGCAACCAAAGACAAGTTTTGATGATGGGTTGCGACAAACTATTGATTGGTTTGAAGGTTATTTGCGGACAGAAAAGGGGCCGCACAGTTGACCGAGGTGACGGTAATCGTGCCGTATTACAACGAAGCTGAGTTAGTCGTTCAAACTCTTGAACAGCTTCGAGCACAGACGCTTGTGCCTTCGGCAGTAATCATGGTCAATTCTTCATCGACTGATAATTCATCTTCAATTGTTGACGGGTGGATTTTACAAAACGAAAGTTCGCTGCCTTGTCGTTACATCAATCTCAACTCGGGCACGAATACGCCTGGCGGATCAAAAGCAGCAGGGGTAGACATCGCGACTACTGAATTAGTCGCCTTCATGGACTGCGGATTAAATTTTTCACCTGATTGGCTTGCATCGCAGCTTGCCATGCTTTTGGGCGATTCGCACGCAGTTTGGGTGTCTGGTGGGCTGATCACTTCTGGCGAAGGGATAACCGACAAGTGTGCGATTGCTCATACTTATGGGTATCGCCGATTTCGGCCATGCATGCCATCAAGTTTGCTTAGGCGCAATATTTTTGAAACTGTCGGCAGATTCAAAGACTTACGAGCCGGTTATGACGCACAGTGGATTCGTGATGCAAATCGTTTTGGTCAAAAGCGGCTAATTAATGAGTCTGTTGTCGTGTCGTATCTTGGCACAAGTTTTGCTGCAAACCTTTGGCAAGTTTTTAAGAAATCGATTTTGTATGCCCGACCAACTTTGCGCAGTGGCAATAAAAAAACCCCTCCTGCGTATGTCTTGGCTGCGGTCTTGGGTTCAGCACTTGCCATATTTTTGCCGTCGCTATTCGTTGTTGGTGTGGTGGCTTATTTTTTCGCCCGTCTCGGTCTAGCAATCAAGAAGTCGAAATCTAACGCCGTCTATTTTTTACGACCAGATCGACTGGTGATGCTGTTACTTACTGGCGCAGTATTAGATTTCGGCAAACTCGTCGGCTACTTGCGCGGTCTCATTGACTCATTCCCAACAAAGTAAACTTTAAGCAATGATCCTCCGAATCAAGTCCAACTTAATTAAATATTTTTTCTTCGGTAATTCAATTACTGATGATGGATATTTGCGGTTAGCTTATTTGCTTGGGCGATTTCTAGTTTTTCTACCGCTTTCACTATGCGCGACTCTGGTGTTTGGCGTTTATTCGATAATTAGACCAGTAAAAATATTTATGTTGCGCTGTGACCGCTCAAAAATTTCATTTATTGTCGAAGATCTTGAAGTCGCTTTGCGCATTGAAGCACACAACACGAAAATCTCCGGCACCAAACCTGCATTACTTTTTGCGGTTTTAGATTGTGACTCACCAAACCGGGCGTTCACAGCAATGTATGGGCGCGTTCTACCGTTTCTAGACGACGACCGCCCATTCTTCCGCGGCATCATCCGCTACACGCTTCCAATTTTCAAAATCCACCGCAAATATTTGAGAGTTACTCAACAAGCGGATTACCTAAAAATTTGGGCATTAGAACCGACACAGATACTTTT
>JAPKZT010000297.1 GCA_026393655.1 Actinomycetota bacterium
CCGACTTGAACTGCCTCTTTATAGATATCGCCGCCACGCCAATAACTCGACCAATGATGCTGAAGCGATGGAGCACCATCGTCAGAGAATTATCGAAAAGCACGGCGAGAAGCACGCCGAAAAGTCAGTGCAATGACGGCGTCAATGCAACTTGGCCATCGTCTAGTTGGCGAACACGATTTACCATACGTAATCGCCGAAATCGGAGTTAACCATGAGGGTTCGCTCGAAACAGCAAAACTTTTAATTGAAGCCGCCAAGCGTGGTGGAGCAGATGCCGCAAAATTTCAAACCTATAAAGCGGGTCTGATTGCATCAAAGTTTTCGCCGTCATATTGGGATACAAGCGAAGAACCAACGACTAGCCAGTACGAATTGTTTACTAAATACGACTCGTTTGGCGAAGCCGAATATAAAGAGCTTGCAGACCATTGTAAAAAATTTGGGATCGAATTTGTTTCGACGCCTTTTGATCTCGGTGCCGTTGAGATGCTTGACCCGTTAGTGAAGTATTTTAAAATTGCATCAGCCGACATTACGAACCCGCCGTTGCTTAAAAAAGTTGCCGCAACTGGCAAGCCAATCATTTTGTCTACGGGGGCATCAACGATTGCCGAAATAGATGCAGCCTTGGCGATTTTGCGTGCTGCAGGTGCGAAACAAATTTGTATCTTGCATTGCATTCTTAATTATCCGACCCGTGACAAAAACGCTCATCTTGGGATGCTCGCGGGTTTACACACTCGTTATCCGGATCTATTACTCGGATATTCAGATCACACGTTGCCGACAGAAGAGATGACAAGTTTGATCGCAGCACATTTGCTTGGTGCGGTAGTGCTCGAAAAGCATTTCACGCTTGATAAAACCTTGCCCGGCAACGACCACTACCACGCAATGGATGAATTTGATTTGGCAAGATTTCAAGTCAAAGTTAAAAAAGTGCATGAGCTGGTTGGGCCAACACGAGACAAGGCGCCAATTGCCACAGAAGATTTGTCTCGCCTCAATGCACGGCGAAGCATCGTCTTGACACGCGATCTGAAATCTGGACATGCGATTATCGACAGCGATTTAGTTGCAAAACGCCCAGGTACCGGTGTCAGTCCAATGAGTTGGCATGAAGTAATTGGCAAAAAAGTAGTTCGAGATTTACCAGAAGACCACATTTTGACTTGGGATGACCTAAATAAATCATGACCCGAGTTGTTGCCGTGGTGCAGGCGCGCATGGGATCACAGCGGTTTCCGGGCAAAATGTTGGCAAAACTTGGTGACCGTGACTTGTTGAGTTGGGTATTGACCCGTGTGTGTGACGCCAAACAAATTGATCAAGTTGTGCTTGCAACATCAGATAGTCGCGACGACGATCAGCTTGCCGATGCTGCATCAAATTTTAATGCGCTTGTTGTTCGGGGCAGTCAAAACGATGTCTTAGATCGATTCGTACAATCGGCAAAAGTTTCACAAGCAGATTTCGTCGTTCGGGTTTGTGCCGACAACCCATTTATCGCCGCCGAAGAAATTGATCGATTAGTAACTGCCCATAAATCTGGTGACTTTGACTATTCGTGCAATCATCAGCAAAAACTTGATAATCAATACGCCGATGGTTTTGGCGCCGAAATTCTTTCGGCAGCACTGCTAAACGCGATTGCAAAGTCAACAACCCAGCAGTCGCATCGCGAGCATGTCACGAGTTACATCTGGGACAACGCTGAAAAATACAAAATTCAGGCAGTTGCTGCGCCAGTTGAGTTGGCGTTTCCTGAAATAAAATTAGACATTGATACTCCACAAGAAATAGTTAGATGAATTCATCAAGAAATTCGCGATAACTACTAAGTCAAGCGCAGCAGAAATCGTTGTAGCCTTCAATAAATTTAAGAATTTGTGAGTAGTCTGCTGTGATGTCAAATACAAAACCAGAAGTCGTGATTCCACAAACACCTGCGCCGAGCACTTTAGTAACAGAAGATATTACGGTTGGCGACGGCGTTGAAGCCGTTAGCGGCAAGACTGTTTCTGTGCATTACGTCGGTGTGGCGTGGAGCACCGGAAAACAATTTGATGCATCATGGGATCGCAATGAACCATTTGATTTTGGTTTGGGTGCTGGTCAAGTTATTTCAGGCTGGGATAAAGGTGTTGCTGGCATGAAAGTCGGCGGACGCCGCAAACTTACAATCCCGCCAGACATGGGTTATGGCAGTCAGGGAGCAGGCGGAGTAATCAAGGGTGGCGAAACACTTGTGTTCGTCGTTGATTTACTAAACGTCTTTTAGTCAGCCGAGACTTGTTTTTTGCGGTAGTGGTTTCGACAAAGTAATTCGTAACGCACAACATCACCAAACAACGGTGCAACTGTATTTTTGTCGGTGTCACCGACCATCACGGTTTCGCCTTCAAGTACAACTTTGTCGTTGACTAATCGAGCGTTATTCGTTGCTCTTGCGCCGCACCAACAACGAGCCTCAACTTGCATTTCAATTCGCTGATCGGCAATTTCAAGCAACCGCCTTGTGCCATCAAATAATAAGCCTTTGAAGTCGGTAATTAAACCAAATGCATAAACATCAACATGAAGCTCGTCGACAATTAGCGCAAGTTGGTCGCATTGCTCAACTGTGCAGAATTGGGCCTCGTCGCAAACAATAAATTGCAGTGGCATTCGCGACACGGCCAAGTCAAACAAATTAATCTCTGGAGCCATCTCAATTGCTGGCGTCGACACACCAAGGCGACTTGTAACTTGACCACCATCTCGATCCAGTTTCGTCAGCAATAATCCGGCCAGGCCCCGACTAGTTAAATTGTGATTTATTTGCAATGCCAGCGTGCTTTTGCCCGAACCCATTGTCCCGTAGTTGAACCGTAACGTTGCCATCTCAGGTCAAAACAATACTCTGTTGTTACAGATACTTAAAAAGCGAATTAGCGTGTTTATTAATGACTTCTGAAGAACTCGCGAAATATATTGATCACACACAACTCGCGCCCGAAGCAACTTCACTGGACATCGTCAAACTCTGCGACGAAGCTCGCAAATTCAATGTTGCAGCGGTTTGTTTTTCGCCATCTTTTTTGCCCTTAACAGCGCTATTGCTTGCCGATTTAATATCTAGCGATATTGAAATTGCATGTGTCGTTGGGTTTCCATCTGGGGCACATGCAGGGGCAGTGAAAGCATTTGAGGCGAGACACGCTGCACAAAATGGCGCAACAGAAATTGACATGGTCGTGAATTTAGGTTTTGTATATTCGGCTAGTTGGCTAGAACTTGGCGATGAGATTGCTCAAGTACGCGCTGCGATACCGACAAAAACTTGTCTCAAGGTAATTATTGAATCGGCTGCGTTGACTGATGCGCAAATAGTCACGGTGTGCCGAGTAGCCGTTTCAAACGGTGCGAACTTTGTCAAGACCTCAACAGGGTTTCATAAATCTGGCGGAGCAACCGTTGAAGCGGTCAAGCTAATGCGAGCAACTGTTGGTGACGCTATTGGTGTTAAAGCCAGTGGAGGAATTCGTACTCGCGAGACTGCACTTCAGATGATTAATGCTGGGGCAACACGCTTAGGCACGTCGGCAACTCAAACGATCCTCGCCGAATAGATTTTTAGTTTGAAAAACCGTACATTGGCAACGAAGTGCGTTGCAGCCAGTTATCACTCGGATAATTTGCCGTGCCGTCAATTGCGTGAAGTGTGTAGGCATGTCGCGGTTTGTCACTTGTGTTTGGCCCCGAGCGATGCGGCAGAGTTCCGTTAAGTAAAATAAGAGTGCCCCGCGCCGCTTCTAGTGGTACTAAACCTTCAGTCGGGTACGGAGTCGAATCAAAAACTTCGTTATATGTTGACTTTCGGTCTGCAGTTAATCGGTCGCGATATTTAACAGGTAAACGATGACCTCCAGGAAGTGCCCACATGCAACCGTTTTCAAGTGTCGCGTCATCAATCGCAAACCAAAATCCA
>JAPKZT010000098.1 GCA_026393655.1 Actinomycetota bacterium
ACCCGAACTTTAAGTGTTGAGTCGACTAGCGCTTGCGGGATTCTTCTTGCCGAAAATATCGGCGTAACTGGCGGCTTAGCGAGTTGATCTGAAAGTTTTAGATTGTCTTGAGTTTCTTTTGTTTGGGCTACCTCCATCGCCGAAACTAGAGGCACACATCCAATTAGTGTTACAAATAGCAGCACCCCGATAAGGGTGTTAATTTGTGTCCGTTCGCAATAATCGTTAAAGCGTTGTCGTTGTTTGCGAAACTTCACTTAGCGACTCCACGCCATTTTGAATATTGATACGAAAGTGCCAGCGCTTTGGCTGCGCGTTGTCCATTGGCATAGCAAAGTCTGCCCGACTCTTGAACTGCTTTGACGCCCGGATTATTGGTATCAGCCACACCTAATTCTGTTGCTACAAGAATTGGTTTACCTGTCTCTGCAGACAGTTCAGCGGCGATTTGGGCGAATCTTTCATCTTGTCTTTGGTGGTAACTAACAATTCGCTCTAATCCAAAATCGGGATAGAAACGTCCTTCGGTCATCAGTCGTGCTTGGTTAGATTGAATTCCAAGTCCAAGAAATATTATTGAGTCGACACTTGGATGCGTGGCGATTAGTCGCATTACTTCTGGAATCGTGTCGCGTGTCTCGCCACCCGCGCAGTCGACTGGGTTATTGTGACTCCAGCGATCTGGTAAAAGTGCCGAAATTGCATCACTTAGATCTTGAGGCAACGAAATTAAGTTCAACACATTGTCGTTAGATATGACGTCAGATGTTACGACTCCCCATCCGCCAACAGTCGTGAGGACAACTACATTTGGTCCCTTTGGCAGTGGCTGAGTCGCAAACGTCGCAGCAATATCAAAAGCCTCTTCAGCGCTGGCTACTCGAGTTACACCATTGGCAAAACAAACTCCATCAAAGACACGATCGTTACTGGCTAACGCACCGGTGTGACTTGCCGCAGCAAGTGCGCCGCTTGATGTTGATCCGCCTTTAACTACTACAAGCGGTTTAACAGCACTAATTGATTTCATGCTGGTTGCAAGTTTCTCGCCATCTTGGATTCCTTCTATGTAGACAAGAGCAACTGATGTCGCTTCGTCATTAGCGAAAAAATCTAAAACTTCAGGCACGCCCGTGCATGCAGCATTGCCAGCCGAAATCGCCCGAGCAATGCCAACATTTGTAAATCGTGCATAGTTCATAAAACTCGAAACGAAATTGCCGCTCTGGCTTGCCACGGAGATTGCACCTTTGGGCGGATAAGGCCCAACAATTTGTGCACAAAGATTTACTGGTGTACTGACGAGCCCTTGCCCATTCGGACCGATCAACAAAATATCTAGTTCACGTGCTTTATCTATAAGAAACTTTTGCGCTTGCACACCAGACTCGCCGGCTTCGCCATAACCGGCAGAAGTGATGTACACCGAGCGAATATTTTTTCGTGCGCAAGCTTCAAGGATTGAAATATTCGTAGATGCCGGCGTGCACACAAAAGCCAGATCAATTTCATTTTCTGGTAAATCGTCAATCGTGGCAACAGATTGCACACCGAGTACTTCGGCAAGTTCAAGATGTGTGGCGAAGATCTGCCCCTTGTAACCGCATGAAATGAGATTATGTAATGAGACGAAGCCGAACTTTCCTGGATGGGTTGACGCACCGACAACGACTACGCCTCTCGGGTTGAACAGTGACTCAAAGAATCGCCCAGTTGAATTTGATGAGTGCGGTTCATTCGACGGCTTCCGCGAATCTTTCACCACAAGTGCATCGACTGCAACTATCGAACCGTCACTTCTAATTAGGATCGGGTTAATGTCAATCGAAGAAATACTTGGGTCGCTTTCAGCTGCATTTGAAAGCGCAACTAAGGCATCTGCTATTTGATCCTTCGAAACCGCCGACTCACCACGAAAACTCTCAAATATCTTTTGCTGACGCAATCGTCCTTGCAAAGCGAGAGCGCCAGTCCTAGAAAGTGGCACGGGTGCGAATGCGACATCTGCGATGACTTCTGCGTAGATACCGCCAAGGCCGAGCATTACAAATAATCCGAATTGTGGATCGCGCATAACCCCTGCGATAAAT
>JAPKZT010000185.1 GCA_026393655.1 Actinomycetota bacterium
CCAATTCGTCCAAAACCATTAATTCCAACTCTGATTGTCATGCCTAAACCTTAGTGCCCCGCGTCGTCTCGCAGAATGTCACGATGGGTAATTCGAGGCTGATGAGCATTTTCAACAAGCCATCGGGCGATCTGCTCGGCAATCACTACCGAACGATGGTGACCGCCCGTGCACCCAATCGCAATAGTCAAATAACTCTTTCCTTCTGCCTTATATGCAGGCAGCAGTAACTTCAGCATGTTGTACAACTCGGCGAGAAACTTGTGCGAGAGATCTTGAGACATCACGTATGCACTAACCGCAGAATCAAGACCAGTGAGTGGTCGAAGTTTCTCATCCCAATGTGGATTCGGCAGAAAACGCACATCGAATACGAGGTCAACGTCAGTCGGTAGTCCGTGCTTATAACCAAACGAAACCATTGACACTTGCATCGTGTCAACTTGCTGATCGCCAGAAAACAATTCGCCAATTTTTGACTTAAGTTGATGCACGGTCAAATTTGTCGTGTCAATTACTAAATCTGCCTCACCTTTAACAGGTTCTAGCAACACACGCTCTTGGGCTATTGCTTGTTCAACACCCAATTTCTCGTCGGCCAAAGGATGCTTGCGACGTGTTGCGCCATATCGCTTCACTAGTTCAGCCGTAGTTGCATCAAGATATAACAATCGCACTCGATGTGAACTTTTACGCAAATTTTTAAGCACATCAATGATTCCGCGTTGCGCAGTCGGTGTACCGACAACGAGTGCAAGTTTCGAAAGTTTTGATCCGACCGAGGCAATCTCAACAACTTTGTCGATTAGTTCAGTCGGCATATTGTCAACAACGAACCAACCCAAATCTTCTAAGTCGTCAGCGGCCAATGAACGACCTGCACCTGACAGACCAGCAATCAATAAGATATCAGCCACTGATATTTAAGACTATCTATTTTTCACGAATGAAAGCGTTGGTACACAGCCAATGCGACAGCCTCTGGCAACCAAGTTAAAAGTGCGAGGTCTTCAAGTGTCGCCTGTTTAACCGCAGAGACACTTCCCAATGCTTTGATCAGTTTCGCTGCTCGGGCAGCACCGAGACCATTAATGCCATCGAGCGAACTTGTCGTCATTGCTTTGCCTCTTAACTCGCGATGAAATCTGTTGGCAAAACGATGAGCCTCGTCACGAATTACTTGCAACATGAATAGCGCATCACTACCACGAGGTACTTCAACTGGTTCAGAATTTCCTGGGATGAAGACTTCTTCAAAACGTTTAGCGAGAGACGCTACGGGTATTTCATTTTCTAATCCCAATTCGCGAACAACTTGCTCGGCAACACCGAGTTGACCCTTTCCGCCATCAACTAAGAGCAATTGTGGCGCATACGAAAATTTTCCTGGCCGTTCGCCGCGCTCATTGACTGGTTGATCGCGTTCAGAAATGTACGCACTGAGTCGACGAGTTAGAACCTCGCGCATCGCCGCGTAGTCATCATTGCCAGGCACGTTCTTGATCTTGAAGCGTCGATATTCACGTTTGACCGGCAAACCATCTTCTAGAACGACCATTGAGCCAACATAATTTGTGCCCTGCAGATGGGCCATGTCGTAACACTCAATGCGCAATGGGGCTTCGGGTAAGTTCAACAACTCTTGCAACTCACTGAGTGCACGTGACCTTGCGGTATGGTCTGAAGCACGACGCATTCGATGGCGATCGAGTTCTTGTCGAGCATTTTTCGTGACTAGCTCATGAAGTTCGCGTTTGTCGCCACGTTGAGGCACACGAATTTCGACCAAAGAATCTCGCAACGAACTCAACCATTGCTCGAGAACCTTCGCATCTTCAGGTTCGACAGGTACGAGCACGATCTTAGGAATACCAAGCACTGGTGACTCGTCATACAAACGTTCAATGATTCGACCCGACAAACCTGCACTAGTAACTTCTTCAACTTTGTCAACTACGAAGCCTTTTCGGCCAACGACTCGACCTTTACGAACATAGAAAACCTGTACAGCCGCTTCAAACTCATCTTCAGCGACACCAATGACGTCTAAATCTTCATCACGCTCACCCACCATTTGCTGTCTTTCGAGTGCAAGATTAATTGCCTCGCGTTGGTCGCGCAGTCTTGCGGCCTTTTCAAACTCTTGTGCCTTCGATGCCGCTGCCATCTCGGTCTCTAAACGCAGACAGACTTCATCACTCTCGCCATCCATAACATCTAGAAAATCTTTGACGTGAGTTGAATACTTTTCGGCTGTGACATTTCCAACACATGGACCAGAGCACTTTTCAATATGAAATAGCAAACACGGTCGACCGAGTCGTTCGTGTTGCTTAAAAGTAGCTGGCGAACACGTCGCCCACGGATGCGGATACGGGCCAAAGTAACGAGTCCCTTTTCTCTTTCGTCCACGCATAACCATCGCTCGCGGCCATTGCTCATCAATAGTCACAGCCAAGAATGGATAACTCTTGTCATCACGAAGTCGAATGTTAAAACGCGGCGCGTACCTGTTGATCAAGCTATGTTCGAGAATTAACGCTTCGATTTCGTTACGAACTTCAATCCATTCGACACTCGCTGCAGTGGTGACCATGTTCAGAGTGCGTGGATGCAACGTTTCAGCACTTGCAAAATAACTGTTTACTCTTGAACGCAGATTATTCGCCTTGCCGACATAGATCACTCGGCCATGAACATCCTTAAATTGATACGAACCCGGCTGATCAGGAATAACCCCGCTAGGACGTTGCATTTCGTTACCAGACCTATTTTTTCTGACGAATCGTTTTACTTGTCTTTGTTACTTTCGGTGACTTTGTATTAATAGATTTTACGCTTGATTTTTTCACCGGAAGTTTTACTTGCAACATTGACGCCAAATATCGACCTGTATGCGACGCTTCAATTGTCGCCACAACTTCTGGCGACCCTTCTGCAACTACGGTGCCGCCACCATTGCCACCTTCAGGACCGAGATCGATAACCCAGTCTGCTGTCTTAATCACATCAAGGTTGTGCTCGATCACCAGCACAGTATTTCCTTGATCTACTAAACGCGCTAGAACAATCAACAGTCTGCGAACGTCTTCGAAATGCAAACCAGTCGTTGGCTCGTCGAGCAAATAGATTGTGTGACCAGTGCTGCGTTTTGATAATTCGCTTGCAAGTTTTACGCGTTGTGCTTCTCCACCAGAAAGTGTTGGCGCAGATTGCCCAAGTCGAACATATCCGAGACCGACATCGACGAATGTTTGCATATGTCTTGAGATTCTTGGTTGGTTGGCAAAGAAATCAACGGCATCTGAAACTGGCATGTCAAGAATGTCTGCGACATTTTTGCCTTTGAATGTGATGTCGAGTGTGTCGCGGTTATACCTTGCTCCCTTGCAAACTTCGCACGGGACAAAGACATCAGGTAAGAAATGCATTTCGATTTTGATTGTTCCGTCGCCGCTACATGCTTCGCATCGACCTCCAGGAACATTGAAACTAAACCGACCTGGCATATAGCCTCGCACTTTTGCTTCGGGCGTCGACGCAAACAATTTACGAATGTCATCGAACACACCCGTGTATGTTGCGGGGTTCGATCTTGGTGTGCGACCGATTGGTGATTGATCCATATCAATGACTTTGTCGAGGTGCTGTATGCCATCTACGCCTGTGTGTCTCCCTGGCGCTTCCTTCGATTTATAAATCTTCTGCATCAACGACGGCAATAAAATATCCCTGATCAGAGTGCTTTTACCACTACCAGAAACCCCGGTGACCGCGACGAAACAACCAAGGGGAATCTTGACATTTAGGTTTTTGAGATTGTGTTCGCGTGCCCCTCTGATCGTAAGAAACTCTTTATTGGGTTGGCGGCGCATCGCAGGAATTTCAACACGACGGGCACCAACTAAATACTGTCCGGTTATTGACTCTTTAACTTTTAATACACCATTGACTGGTCCGCTGTAGACGACTTGCCCACCGTGCTCACCCGCACCTGGACCGATGTCAACCAACCAATCGCAGGAGCGAATCGTGTCTTCATCATGCTCAACGACAATCACCGTGTTGCCCAGATCTCTGAGTCGTTGGAGTGTTTCAATCAATCGATGATTATCGCGCTGGTGTACCCCGATACTTGGCTCGTCAAGAACATAAAGCGTGCCGACCAAGCCTGAACCTATTTGACTTGCCAACCGAATTCGTTGCGCTTCACCACCGGCGAGTGTTGCCGCCGCCCGAGACAAAGTTAAATAGTCGAGTCCGACATCTAGAAGAAATCCGAGCCGTGCGTTGATCTCCTTGGTGATTCGCTCGGCGATCATCGTGTCACGATCAGATAAGTCGAAGCTGGATAAAAATTTCGCAGACTCGCCGATTGACATAGCGCAAACCTCAGAAATGTGCTTGCCATCAACAAGAACTGCCAACGAAGACGGCTTGAGTCGAGCACCCTTACATTTAGGACAAGGCACTTCGCGCATGTAACTTTCGAATTGTTCACGTGCTGAGTCGCTCTCAGAACTCTCGTGTCGTCGTTTGATCCAAGGGATGACTCCCTCGTACGACGTGCTGTACTCGCGAGTGCGTCCATAACGATTGCGATATTTGATCATCATGTTGTCGTCAACACCGTTCATGACGATCTTTTGTGTTTTAGCAGAAAGTTTTGACCAACTCTTGTCAAGATCAATCTCGAATCGATCTGCAACAGCTTCGAGCATCCTCGTGAAATATTGTGTATGTGCTGACCTCCAAGGAGCGATCGCACCTTCACTGATACTCAAATTTGGATCGGGCACAACTAATTCAACGTCTACTTCATATTTGGTGCCGAGACCCAAACAGGTTTCACACGCACCGAACGGCGAATTAAATGAAAAATTTCTAGGCGCTAGTTCTTCAAAACTGGTACCGCATTTCGGACAGGCCAAGTGTTGGCTAACCGTTATTGGCTCTTCACCCTCGCCCAGGTCTATCTCAGCGACACCATCTGCTAATCGAAGCGCAGTTTCGAGTGAGTCGGTTAGTCTGCGAGTGATTCCGTCTTTGCGAACCAAACGGTCGACAATAATGTCGATCTGATGCTGTTCATATTTCGCGAGTCGTTTGTCTTTTTTGAGAAACTCACTGATTTCAACAACTTCGCCGTCAACTCGCGCTCGCGAAAAACCTTGTGCTGCAAGTTCTTGAAGCAAAGTGTCGTATTCACCTTTACGACCGCGCACAACCGGCGCCAGAACTTGAAACCTCGTGCCCTCTGGAAACTTTAAAATTCGGTCAACTATTTGCTGAGGCGTTTGGCGCTGCAATGCAATGCCGTCTTTCGGGCAATGTTGAACTCCGATGCGCGCCCAAAGCAGACGCAAGTAGTCATAGATCTCGGTGATCGTGCCAACCGTTGAACGCGGATTCTTCGAATCAGTCTTTTGATCAATGGAGATTGCTGGCGACAAACCCTCAATAACATCGACATCTGGCTTGTCCACTTTGCCAAGGAACTGACGTGCGTAGGCGCTGAGCGATTCGACGTAACGTCGCTGGCCTTCGG